>NZ_JBSGXU010000004.1:0-113751 GCF_053610205.1 Streptomyces sp. NPDC054932
GCCACGGTCTCCCCGTGGCCGACGGGGGCCCTTTCCCGTGGCGCGCCTCCCGTGCGTCCCGCCCGCCGCCGCGTGCGCGCGTCAGCCGAGGACCACGCAGCTGGCCGCGGGCACGGCCAGCGAGCCGGCCCGGTGCGGCTGCCCGGTCAGCGGGTCCACGTCGAACCAGGTGACGTCCCCCGAGCGTTCGTTGGCCGCGTACAGCCGGGTGCCCGAGGGGTCGACGGCGAGATCGCGCGGCCAGGCTCCCCCGCAGTCCACGGTGCCGGTGAGCCGCGGCCGCGCGGGCCCGTCGGCGAGGGAGAGGGTGACGAGGGTGTCGGCGCCGCGGACGGCCGCCCAGACGAACCGCCCGTCGGGCGAGGCGACGATCGCCGAGGGGTAGGCCCGTACGGCCCCTGAGGCGCCCGCGGAGGCCACCGGAACCTCGCCGACCGGTTCCAGTCGCCCGGACGCCCCGTTCCAGCGGCAGACGGTCACCTGCGGCTCCAGCTCGTGCAGTACGTAGGCCACCGCGCCCTCCGGATGGAAGGTGAGGTGGCGGGGACCGGTCCCGGCGCGCAGCGCGGTCTCGGCGTGCACCCGCAGGGCCCCGGTGGCCGGGTCGAGCGCGCAGACCCGTACCGAGTCGGTGCCGAGGTCCACGCTCAGCGCCCAGCGGCCGGTCGGGTCGGGCAGCACCTGATGGGCGTGCGGGCCCTCCTGCCGGTCGGCGTCGGGGCCCGAGCCCCGGTGCGGCAGGACGTGGGCGGGCCCGCCCGGGCTGCCGTCGGGGGCGAGCGGGAGGCTGCTCACGCTGCCGGAGGTGTAGTTGGCGGTCAGCAGTCTGCGCCCGGCCACGCTGAGGTGGGTGGGCCCGGAGCCCCCGACGCGGACCGCCGCGCCGAGGGGGGCGAGACCCTGAGCGGTCGGCCGGAAGGCGGCGACCGTTCCCCGCTCGGTCTCGTTCACCGCGTAGAGCACACCGGTGGAGCGGTCGAGGGCGAGGTACGAGGGGTCCTCGGCGGCGGTGACCGAGAGCGGGGTCAGCACCCCGGTCTTCGGGTCCACGGCCGCGGTGGTGACACCGCGGCCCCCCGCCGAGGTGAACGAGCCGATGTGGGCCCGGGGTTCGCCGCTCCGGTCCCTGCTGTCCGCGCCACCCACTGCAAGCCCCTCTCACCGCTCCCGGATCCGTCCGGAGCCGACGGTAACAGAAGGTCTAGACCAAATCCCGCCCCTGGGCCCGCTCCTGCGCGCCGGGGTGGTGGACGTAGGCGGTGCTGCTGCTGCGGTCCTCGTAGGTGCGGTGGAAGACCGGGGTCGCGGAACCGGAGATCGGCGGCACGATCCAGGACCAGTCCGCGCCCACCTCACGGCCCTTGCGCTCCTCCCGTTCCATGTGGGACAGGAAGCGCCGGGACTCGGTGTGGTGGTCGGCGATGGTGACCCCCGCACGGTCGAAGGAGTGCAGGACGGCCCGGTTCAGCTCGACGAGCGCGCGGTCCTTCCAGAGGGAGCGGTCGCTGGAGGTGTCGAGACCGAGGCGGCGGGCGACGGCCGGCAGGAGGTTGTAGCGGTCGGTGTCGGCGAGGTTGCGAGCGCCGATCTCGGTGCCCATGTACCAGCCGTTGAAGGGAGCGGCCGGGTAGTGGATGCCGCCGATCTCCAGGCACATGTTGGAGATGGCGGGTACGGCGTGCCAGCGCAGGCCCCAGTCCGCCCAGCCGTCGCCCTCGGGGTGGTCGATGGGCACTTCCAGGACGGCGTCCGCGGGGGTGTCGAACCACCGGGGCTTGTCGTCGACGCCCTGGACCACCAGCGGGAGGAGGTCGAAGGGGGTGCCGGCGCCGCCGGACCAGCCGAGCCGTAGCAGCGCCCCGGTGAGCGGGGCGTTGCGGGCGTCGCCGACGGTTATCGAGGGGTGGTCGCCGTAGCCCGCGTACCTGACCAGCTGCTCGCTCCAGATCAGCGGGCCGGGACGGTCCGGGGTGTCCGGGGCGAAGACCGTGATCGTGGGTCTGACGCGGCCCCCGTTCGTCGCCTCGCGCAGGTGGTCGAAGCACTCGGCGGCGATGTCGTCGGCGTCGGTGAGCCCGCGGCGGTCGCGGACCCGCAGCGAGTTCCAGTAGAGCCGGCCTATGCAGCGGTTGCTGTTGCGCCAGGCCACTCGGGCCCCGTGGACCAGTTCCGCGGGGGTGTGCACATAACTGCCGGTCTCGGCGAGCTCGGCCCTCACGGCGGCGAGCCGGGCGCGCGGATCTCCGGCATCCGCGTTCTCCCGGTGGAAGAGTCGGATGAACTCCTCGGCCGCTTCCCACACCTGAGCGGTGGTGGAGCGCTGTTGAAGAATTTCCATTCCGGGCCGTTACCCCCTGTCCGAACAGATCCACCCTGTACATGCCGGATGAATGTGCAAGAAACGTTGACCCGTTGTACCTGTCGCAGGTCAGCGCCGTGCGGCTGCCGGGCACGGAACACTCTTCCGAGTGATCCTCACGGATTCCGCTGCGGGACGGGGTGCAGGGGCGTAAAATCCGGCGCATTCCGGGAGTTGGCCGCGTGCCGGGCGGCGGGGCGCACCACCCGGGCCGGATCAGCGGCAGGGGCGGCTCATGTAGAGCGCCAGCTCACCCGCGGCGGGCGTGCCGCCGTACAGGGAGGTGTCGAGGCCGCAGAAGGTGAATCCCATCCGCCGGTAGGCGTGCACGGCGGGGGCGTTGACCGAGCTGACCTCCAACCACAGGTGCTCCGCGCCCCGTTCGCGGGCGAACCGGTCCGCGCACTCCATCAGCGCACGGCCGATGCCGCGGCCCCGGTGGCCGGGCGAGACCTCGATGTCCTCGATGGTCAGCCGCCGGTTCCAGGCGGCGTAGCCGACGGCGGCGAACCCGCACAACAGGTCGCCGTCGAGGGCGACGAAGGTCCGCGCGTCCCCGTCCGAGTCCTTCCCGCCGCCGAGGCCCAGGCCCAGACCCTGCTCGTCGTGCTCCTCCGGCGGGAACGCCTTGTGCACGGGCGGGTCCACCGGAACCTCGCGCAGCAGGAAGCCGAAGCCGGCGTCGGCGCCCGGGCCCGGGGTGCTCACCTCGAAGACCGTGGCGGTGACGAATGAGCTGTCCAGGGCCTCGATGGCACCCGCGTCCTCGGGACGGGCGGGGCGATAAACGATTTCATCGGCGTCGGCCGAGCCGTGTGCGGTGGTCATGAGATCCACCGTACGCAAAAAATCCCCAGGCCGAATTGGCTGCCGAGGGATGGAGGAGCGTATATTCAATGGTTCGCGACTTCACCGGAGCGAAGCCACGAAGAAGATTACGAGGACACCGTATCGCGGCAGGAGTGCAATTGTCAACCGAGGAATTCCGGAAAGAGCAGCAATTCGTCACCGCGCTCTATCTGCGTCTCGACGGCCTGCGTGACCAGGCCGAACAGGCGGTCGAAGGGGCGCTGCGCGATGTCGGGACCGGGTTTCAGGCGCGGCTGGAGCGGGATACCCTGGTCGCCGAGCAGTCCGGTCTGCTTTCCGCCCTGAATGCGGGCGAGAACGGTCTCTGTTTCGGCCGTCTGGAGTTCTCCGACGGCCGCGACCACCACATCGGCCGGCTCGGAATCCGGGCCGACGACGCGGAGCGCACGCCGCTGGTCCTGGACTGGCGGGCGGAGGTGGCCCGCCCCTTCTACCTCGCCACCGGCCACACCCCCATGGGGCTGCGTCGGCGCCGCCACATCACCAGCCGGGGACGCGTGGTCACCGCCCTGCACGACGAGATCCTCGATCTGACCGACGCGGAGCGCACCGGGCACGAGGGCGCCGACGCGGACGCCGTGCTGCTCGCCGCGCTCGACGCCGCCCGGACCGGCCGGATGCACGACATCGTCCGCACGATCCAGGCCGAGCAGGACCGGATCATCCGCTCCACCCACCGCGGGGTGCTGGTCGTCGAGGGCGGTCCCGGAACCGGCAAGACCGCGGTCGCCCTGCACCGCGCCGCGTACCTGCTGTACGCCCACCGGGAGCTGCTCGCCAAGCGCGGGGTGCTGATCGTCGGTCCGGGCCCGGCCTTCCTGGGCTACATCGGCGGGGTGCTGCCGGCGCTCGGCGAGACGGGCGTGCTGCTGGCCACCCCGGGCGAGCTCTTCCCCGGTGTGCACGCCACCGGCACCGACCGCCCCGGGGCCGCCGAGGTGAAGGGCCGGGCCGCGATGGCGGAGGTGCTGGCCCGGGTGGTGGCCGACCGGCAGCGCCTGCCGGAGACGGTACCGGCGGACACCGGGGAGGAGTACGACACGGTGCCCGAGCCGGCGCTGGAGATCGACCACGAGGAGTACGGAACCCTGCTGCTGGACCGCACCATGGCGTACGGGGCGCGGGACCGGGCCCGGGCCACCGGGCTGCCCCACAACCAGGCGCGCCCCTCCTTCGCCTTCCCGGTCATCGACGCGCTCACCGCGCAGCTCGCCGACCGGCTGGGCGCCGATCCGTACGGCGGGCCGAACCTGCTCGGCCCGGACGACGTCGTCCAGCTCGGCAAGGAGATCGCGACGAGCTCCGCCGTGCATGCGGCGATCGACTCGCTGTGGCCCTCCCTGACCCCCGAGCAGCTGATCGCCGACTTCCTGGCGGACCCGACGCACCTGCCCGCGCACGAGGCGGACCTGATCCGGCGCGCGCCCTCGGCCCGGCCGGACTGGACCCCGGCCGACGTGCCGCTGCTGGACGAGGCGGCCGAGCTGCTCGGTGATGACGACAGTGCCCGGCGGGCCGCCGAGGAGCGGGACCGGCAGCGGCGCATCGCCTACGCGCAGGGGGTGCTGGACCTGTCCGAGGGCTCTCAGTCGTACGAGTTCGAGGACGAGGAGAGCGAGTACCTCGCGGCCCACGACATCATCGACGCGGAGCGGATGGCCGAGCGCCACGAGGAGGCCGACCACCGCAGCACCGCCGAGCGGGCCGCGGCCGACCGCACCTGGGCCTTCGGGCACGTCATCGTGGACGAGGCGCAGGAGCTGTCCGCGATGGCGTGGCGGCTGCTGATGCGACGCTGCCCGACCCGGTCGATGACCCTGGTCGGCGATCCGGCGCAGACCGCCGACGAGGCGGGCTGCGGCTCGTGGGAGGGGATCCTCTCGCCGTACGTGGGCGAGCGCTGGGAGCTGGTCCGGCTCGGGGTGAACTACCGCACGCCGGCCGAGATCATGGAGGTCGCGGCGGGCGTACTGCGCGAGCGCGATCCCGGCTTCGAACCGCCGCGGTCGGTGCGGACCACGGGCGTGCGGCCGTGGGCGCTGGCGGCCGGTGACCTGACGGGGGCGACCCGGGAGGCCGTGGAGCGGGAGCTGCCGGCCGAGGGGCGGCTCGCGGTGATCGCGCCCCGGGCGCGGCATGCGGCGCTGGCGGCCGTGCTGCCGGGGGTGCGGGAGGGCGCGGATCCGGATCTGACCCGGGAGGTGGTCCTGCTGGACCCGCGCCAGGCCAAGGGGCTGGAGTTCGACACGGTGATCGTGGTGGAGCCCTGCGAGCTCCGGCCGAGCGACCTGTACGTGGCTCTGACCCGGGCCACCCAGGCCCTCGGGGTGGTGCACACCCCCGGCCGGCTGCCGACGGGACTGGCGCAGGGACCCCGGGGCGGGCTGCTCAGGCGCTGATGACGAGCGGCGCCCGGGGGTCGGTGCGCAGCGGCGTCGCGAGGGCCACGAGAGTGTGCTCCAGGCCGTGGAGGTGGGCGAGGGCCGGTTCCGCGGCGGCGGGCCGGGGGTGCGGCGCCGCGGCGGGCCCGTGGGTGCCGTGCGGGGCGGTCAGTGCCTCGACCGCCGCCTCCACGCGCCAGCAGGCGGCGGCCAGCCGGGCGTCGTGCGAAGCCTGTGGGTCCGCGGCGACCGCGACCAGCCCGCGCACGTCGCGGGCGCAGTCGTCGAGCAGGGCGAGCACCTGCCGGGCGCGGGCCTTGCGGGCGCGCAGCGGGCTCAGCGGGTGCACGAGCGGTGCGAGCGCCATCCGTACCCGGCCGAGCAGCAGCTCGAGTTCGGCGGCGTGCGGGGCGGGGTCGGCGTCCGGGTCGCCCGCGAGCCGCTCCAGGGCGGCCGCGGTGGAGGCGCGCACGCAGTGCAGGGCGCGCTGGATCCAGGCGTCGTTGGCGGCGTGGGTGGTGACCGGGAGGATGATCACGACGGCGAGGGCGGCGCCGATCGCGCCGATCGCGGTCTCCTGGAAGCGCAGGAGCAGGAGCCCGGGGTGCAGGACGCCGAGGAGGCCGTAGAGCAGGCCGGCCATGACGGTGACGAAGAACATCATCCACGAGTACGAGGGCGCGGCCGTGTAGAAGATCCCGAAGACGCATACGGCGACCAGTGCGGCCGTGGGCACCGCCGCGCCGTGCAGCGGTACGGCGATCAGCAGCCCGGCGGCGATGCCGATCACGGTGCCGAGGACGCGGCGGAAGCCCCGTACGAGGGTCTCGCCGCGGGAGGCGGTGTTCACGAAGATCCACCAGGAGGTGCCGACGGCCCAGTACCAGCGGTCGTCGGAGAGCGCCTGGCCGATGCCGAGCGCGAAGGCGCAGGCGGCGGTGGCCTGGAAGGCCTGCCGGGTGGTGGGCCGCGCGAGCCCGGTTCCGGGCAGGCCGGGCGGGGCCGCGGGGGGCGGGGTGCGCCGCTCGATGGGCCACAGGAGGAAGCGCACGGCTCCGGAGGCCAGGAGCGCCAGCCCGACCGCGGCGTACAGCTCGGGCAGCTGCCCGGGCACGGCGTGCAGGAACTGGGTGACGAAGAACATCATGAAGGCGAAGATCCCGAGGGCGTGTCCGCGCGGGCCGAAGCGGCGGGCGTACACCCCGGCGAACACGACGGCGAGGAAGGCGGCGTCGCGGGCGAGCGGGATCCCGTGCAGGGTGGTGGCCAGGGCCAGGACGGGATATCCGGCGAGGGGCAGCAGGGCGGTGGTCAGGCGCTGGGCCCGGACGTTCGCGTCGAGCACGGTGAAGAGGGCGAGCAGGGCCGCCAGTCCGCCGGTGATGGAGGCGGTCAGGGAGAGACCGCACACTTCGGCGAGGGCGACGGCGGCGGCGACGCCGATGACCGCGCGGGCCGAGTTCCTGAGTCTCATACGCCCCGGGTCCGGAGCCACGAACATCCTCTTCACGGCGGTGTGCCGCCCCCCTTGCAGTGCTGCGCGCCGGCCCGGCGCCGCCCGGGGGTGGTGGGCGGCGGACGGGCACGGCGAAGGCGCCGCGCTCCGGAACCGGCCTCGTTGCCGTCCGGCGCTGCGCGGCGCCGAAAGTACATGGATAACCCACAGATAAGCACCTGGGGGCCCGCTGGCTCAACCCGACCCTCATAGACTGGGCCATTGGTACAGCCTGTGAGCGGGTTTGTCGGCCATGAGACTGCCAACGGACCACCCCGGCGCACCGGCCCCGGCGCCCGCCCTCGCCGACCCTCGTCGGCGTGACCACGCGCTGTTATCGTGCAGCGACCCGCGGGACGTACGGAAGGGGACCGACGTTGACGCGCACGGCGGAGTCCGGCGAGGCCGAGGCGTTCAGCCGGGCCGCCGTGACGGTCTTCCGGCTGAACGGACGGTTCACCGCGGCGCTCGACCGGCTCGCGCTCACCTCCGGGCTCAGCGCCGCACGTTGGCAGATCCTCAGCACGGTGACGGACGAGTCACTTTCCGTGTCGGCCGTCGCCCGGCGGGTGGGGACCACCCGGCAGAGCGTGCAGCGCATAGCGGACCTGCTGGTGCGGCAGGGCCTCGCGATCTATCTGGACAATCCGGCGCACAGGCGGGCCAAGCTGCTCACCGCCACCGAGCAGGGCGTCGCCGCGAAACGGGAGATCGACTCCTGTCTCGCCGAGCTGGCCCGGCAGTTGTGCGAGAGCCTCGGCGGCGAGGACGAGGTACGGCGCACGGCCGAGGTGCTGCGGGGTCTGTCCGGCGCGTTGTCGTCGATCGGGTCCGACGACTCTGCGTGAAGCCCCTACACGTGTCCACCGCTATACGGACAAGCTGGCCTGAAACTGACCGTGTTTTTCCCAAGAGTTGACTGCACCGAGGAATGCTCTTTGCGGTACCGTTCGCGCCTGACGCGGGGTTTCAAGGCCGGGGGACCTTTTGAATCGGTTTGTCTTCAGAGTGCTGGGGCCGCTGGTCGTCCAGACCGATGAGGGTCCACTGCGCATCAACGGCCGCCGCCAGGCCACGGTCCTGTCCATGCTGGTGCTCTACGCCGACCGGATCGTGTCGGTCGACACCCTGGTGGACGCCGTCTGGCCGGAATCTCCCCCCGCGACGGCGCGCAACCAGATCGCCATCTGTGTGGCCACCCTGCGCAAGACCTTCAAACAGGCCGGGGTGACCGATCTGCTGATCACCTCTCCCCCGGGCTATCTGCTGGCCAAGGGCGAGCACCGGATCGACGTCCAGGAGTTCATGGAGCGGGCCGAGCAGGGGCGGGACGCCGCCCGGCACGGACGGACCGAGGAGGCCTGCACGCAGTTCGAGGAGGCCCTGAGCATCTGGCGCGGCTCCGCGCTCGACGAGCCGTCCGGGTCGCGGCTGGAGGCGGAGACCACCAGGCTGGAGCAGATGCGGCTCGCGCTGATGGAGGAACGCGCCGGGCTGATGCTCCAGCTGGGCCGGCACCGCGCGCTCACCGGTGAGCTCACCGAGCTGGTGGCCCGGCACCCCCTGCGCGAGCAGTGCCGTGAACACCTGATGCTGGCCCTGTACCGGTCGGGGCAGCGGGCCGAGGCCCTCGAGGTGTTCCTGCAGGGCCGCCGGTTACTCACCGAGCAGCTGGGGATCGAACCGGGTCCCGGGCTGCGGCAGCTGCACGACCTGATCCTGCGCGACTCCCCCGAACTGACCCGGCCCCCCGCCGTGGCGGCCCCGGCGCCGGCGGCCCTGAACACCATCCCCGCCCAACTGCCCGCCGACGTCATGGCGTTCACCGGCCGGCAGCGGGAGATGACCTCCCTGGACCGGCTCCTGAAGGAGCCCTACAACCCGCACACCCCGGCGCTGGCGACCATCGTCGGCGTGGGCGGGGTGGGCAAGACCGCACTGGCGGTGCACTGGGCGAGCCAGGTCGCCGACCAGTTCCCGGACGGCCAGCTCTTCGCCGATCTGCGCGGCTACGACGAGGAGCACGCGCCGGTGTCCCCCGCCGCCGTGCTCGACCGGTTCCTGCGCGCCCTCGGGATCGGCGCACCCCAGATCCCCCCGGACCCCGACGAGCGGGCCTCGCTGTTCCGGAGCCTGCTCAGCACCCGCAAGACGCTGATCGTCCTGGACAACGTACGCTCCTTCCACCAGCTCAGACCCCTGCTCCCGGGTGGCGGACGCAGCGTGGTGCTGGCCACCAGCCGGGAGAGCCTGGGTGATCTGACCGGGGACTACACCGCGCTGACCATCCGGCTGCGGATGCTGGAGCCGACCGAGGCGACGGCCCTGCTGATCAAACTCGCCGGGGCCGACCGGTTCGGCAGCGACCCGGTGGCGGTGGAACAGCTCGGCGCCCTGTGCGACTGCCTTCCGCTCGCGCTGCGGATCGCGGGCGCGCGGCTGGCGGCCAAACCCAATCTGAGCGTACGGAGCCTGGTGGCGCGGCTGCGCGACCACCGCTCCCGCCTCGATGTGCTGAGCCCCGGCGAGGGCGGGGTGCGCGCCGGCTTCCGGCTCACCTACCGGGATCTGCCGCCGGAGACGGCCCGGATGTACCGCAGGCTCGGACTGCTGCGCACGGCGGACTTCGCCGCCTGGGCGGGAGCGGCCGTACTGGACACCGACGTGTGGCACGCGGAGGAGCTGATCGACCACCTGGTCGACGCGCAGCTGCTGGAGGTCGCCGATACGGAACCGGGACGGACCGCCCGCTACCGGTTCCAGGACCTGCTGCGGCTGTTCGCCCGCGAGCGCGCGGAGTCGGACGAGCCGGAGGGGGAGACCGACGCCGCACTGGACCGGGCCTTCGCGGCCTGGGCCTGGCTGGCCGAGGAGGCGCACCGGCGGATCGACGGGCGCGAGTTCCCGGTGGGCCGCACGCCCGCACCCGCCCCCCGCTTCCTGCCGGAGCTGGCCGACGAGCTGCTGGCCGCCCCGATGGACTGGTTCGAGTCGGAGCGCACGGCGGTGGCGGACCTGGTGGCCCATGCGGCGGAGACCGGCCGGGGCCGGTACGCGTGGACGCTGACCGAGAGCGCGGTACCGCACTTCGAGACGAAGAACTACCTGGAGGACTGGCAGCGCTGCGCCGAGCAGGCGCTGGCCTCGGCCCGGCGCGCCGGTGACGAGCCGGGCGAGGCGACGATGCTGCGGCTGCTGGGGTCGCTGGCGATCTACCAGCGGCGGTACGAGCAGGCCGAGGGCTGGAACATGGCCGCGCTGCGGTTGCTGCGCAACACCGGGGACGTGGGCGGGGCGGCGCTGGCCCAGCGGAACCTGGCCATGTGCGCGCGGTTCCAGGGGGACTGGGAGCGGGCCCTGGAGTTCTGCAAGGCGGCCCTCGGCGGCTTCCACGCCTCCGGCGACATCGGGAACGAGGCCCATCTGCTGGGCTTCCAGGCGCAGATCGAGCTGGACCGGGGCAACGTGGGCGGCGCTCTGCCGCTCGCCGAGGAGGCGGTGGCGCTGAGCCGGCGCACCGGATCGGTGCGGGCCGAGGCCCAGAGCGTGTACCGGCTGGCCGAGGTGCGGCTGCGTGCGGGAGACCTGGGCGAGGCGGCGGAGGCGTTCGGCGCGGTGCTGCGGCTGACCCGTGGCGAGGGCGACCGGGTCGGGGAGGCGCACGCGCTGCGGGGACTGGGCCAGACACAGTGGAGCCAGGGCCTGCTGACGGCGGCGGGAGGGACGCTGCAGCAGGCCCTGGAGATCACGGATGAGCTGGCGGATCGATTCCTGTACGCCCGTGTGGAGACCGACCTCGGATGCGTGGAGGCGATCGGCGGCCACCTGGCGGAGGCGGCGGATCGGTTCCGGCGGGCACGGGCCGCCTTCGGGGAGGTCGGTGCGCAGCCCTGGCGGGCGCAGGCGGCCCGGCTGCTGGCGGCGGTCCAGGGCGCGGCGGGAGGGCCGGGCGGTGGGAACGGGCCGGGTGACGCAGGTGGTGCGGGCGGTGCGGGCGGTCCGGGCAGTGCGACCGGGTCGGGCGGGTCGGGCGGGTCGGGCGCGTCGGGCAAGGGCGGCGGGCCGGGCGGTGCGGACGCCGGTGGAGCGGCGCATCGTTCCTTCACCGCGGCGGAGTTGACCCTGTTGCTGACGCCCCCGGAGGAGACGGCCTGAGGCCCGTCGGGGCGGCGGTCAGCCCCAGGGCATGTCGCCGTTCTTGCCGGCGGAGCCGTGGTGCGGGGGGACCAGCGGCTTGACGACGCCCCAGGGCATGTCGTCGTCCGCCAGCGTGGTGGTCCTCGTCTCCGCCAGGACGTCCGACGCTCCCCCCGTACCCACGAACACTCCCGCAAGAACGACCAGGCAGGCCGCCGCCGTCGTGTTCGCCGTCTTCACCGTCCGCGTGCTGCGCATCTGGGAATCCCCTCTCGGTGGATCATCACTGCCGCTCGCTGCGGCATGAATGGAACAGTAGGGACGCCTCCTTTTTCTTCTGTGTTCCATCGATTTCGTGACCCCGGCCGCCCTCGAAATCGCCACGATAACGAGGAGACAGCGCACTCCTCTAGCTTCGTTCAGAGATTCTTCTCCATGAATCACGGATGGGGCGGTACATGGAATTCCGAGTGCTCGGGCCAGTCGAGGTACGGCGGGACGGCCGCCGGGTCGCGTTCTCCGGGGCGAAGCTGCACACCGTGCTCGCGGCGCTCCTCGTGGCGCGTGAAGAGGTGATCTCCGACGAACGGCTGTGCCGGCTGCTGTGGGGCTGGGCTCCGCCGGCCACCGTCAGCGCACAGCTCTACACCTATGTTTCCCGCCTGCGCAAGATTCTCGGCGACGATGTTCTGATCGATCGTAGGCCGCCCGGATATGCCATGAGCATCGGTAATGCGACCTTCGATCTGACAGAATTCGAGAAGCTGGCGGTCGGCGGCCGCGAGGCATTGATCGCGGAGGACTTCGAAAAGGCCGGTGAGCTGCTGCGCGGCGCCCTGGCACGGTGGAACGGGCTGCCCTTCGCCAACGCCACGGAATACCTCGCGGACGCCGAGGCGCCGCGGCTGACGGAGGCCCGGGCCGTGACCCTGGAGCACCGCATCGCCGCGGACCTCGCCCTGGGCCGGCACGAGCAGATCACCGGTGAGCTCACCGGTCTCGTCGCCGAGTTCCCGCTGCGCGAGCGCATCCGGTGCCAGCTGATGACCGCCCTGTGCCGGTCCGGGCGGCAGGCGGACGCCATCCACCTCTACCACCACGGCCGCGCGGTGCTCGCCGACGAGCTGGGCGTGAACCCCGGCGAGGAACTCCGGTCGACCTACCGCGCGCTGCTGGAGGGCACGCTCGACCGGCAGCCGTGCTCCGCGCCCGCCGTGCTGACCGGCCCCCGGCGGGACGCCTCCGGCCGCCCGGCCGGGGCCCCGGCCATGCTGCCCCCCGACACCGTCGATTTCACCGGCCGGGAGCCCGAACTGGAGCTGCTGTGCCGTGCGCTCGCTCCCGACGGCCAGAGTGCCGGGCGGCCGCGCCGGGTCCTGGTCACCGGTATGGCCGGGCTCGGCAAGACCGCCCTGGCCGTCCACGCGGCCCACCGCTGCCAGCGGCACTTCCCCGACGGGCAGTTGTACGCCGACCTGCGCGCCCCCGACGGCACTCCCCGGCACCCCACCCGGGTGCTGCGCCGACTGCTGCGCGCGCTGGGCCCGATGGACGACGTACCGGCCACGGATGACCAGGACCAGCTGGTCCGTCTCTACCGGGAGCGGACCCGGGGCAGGCAGCTGCTGATCGTGCTGGACAACGCCTCCGGGGCCGCCCAGCTGGGGCCGCTGCTGCCCAACACCCCGGAGCCGGCGGTCCTGGTCACCGGGCGCACGGCCCTGCCCACCGTGGCCGGGGCGCACACCGTGGCCCTCGCCCCGCTGGCGCCCCGGGACTCGCTGGAGCTGCTCTCGGCCGCAGCCGGTCCCGCCCGGGTGGCCGCCGCGCCCGGTGCGGCGTCCTCGATCGTCGAGCACTGCGCCGGTCTGCCCCTCGCCCTGCGGATCGTGGGCACCCGGATCGCCGCCCGTCCGCACTCCACCCCGGACCGGCTCGCCCGCAGGCTGGCCGACCCCGTCACCAGGCTGCGCGAGCTGCACTCGGGCGACCTGGACGTCCACACCTCGCTGCTGCCGTCCTGGCGGGCGCTGGACCCCGAGGTACGGACGGCGTTCCCGGCGCTGGCCGCGCTCGGCCCGCAGCCCTTCCCCGCCGCGGAGGCGGCGCTGTCGCTGAGCCTGCCGGAAGCCGAGGCCGAGCGGCTGCTGGAGGCGCTCGCCGACGCGGCCCTGCTGGAGGTCAGCGGCGCGGACGAGTGGGGCCAGCCCTGCTACCTGTTCCACCCGCTCGTACGGCTCTTCGCGCTCTCCCTGGACGAGGGGCCCGTGCCCGGCCGCGGGCCCGCCGGCCGGCCGGGACATAACCGGCGGCTAACTCACCGCCCCTAGCCTCGCCCTGCCCCACAGCAGGGCGCTCCGGCCCGTATCGACGCCAGGCACGCACAAGCCACCGGCCCGTAACACCGAATGGAGTTGGACCATGACCGAGCTCCTGCCCGCTCGCGCGGACAGTGCCGCGTCCTTCCCGATGACCGAGACGCAACAGGCACTGATGATCGGGCGAGGTGAGGCAGTCGAACTGGGTGGTATCGGCTGCTACGGATACTTCGAATGGGAGCGCGCGGACCTCGATCCCGAGCGTCTCGCCGCCGCCTGGCGCAAGGTCGTCGCCCGTCACGACATGCTCCGCGCGATCGGCCGCACCGACGGCACCCAGTGGGTGCCGTCCGATCCGCTGCCCTTCGACATACCGGTCGTGGACCTGCGCGAGCTGTCCGCCGACGCCTCGCGGGAGCGGCTCGCCGGGCTGCGGGACGAGATGAGCCACGTGGTCTTCCCGGTGGGCAGCTGGCCGCTGTTCGACCTGCGGATCATCCGGCTGGGCGGCCCGGGGAACCCCGGCCGGGTCCACCTCGGGATCGACCTCCAGGTGCTGGACGCCTCCAGCGCCTTCCAGGTGCTCTTCCCCGAGCTGGTCGACTACTACGAGAACCCGGACGCCGAACTCCCGGAGCCCGGTATCGGCTTCGCCGAGTACGCCCGCTGGCGCGCCGACGCCCTGCCGCACACCGAGGCCTTCCGCACCGCCCGCGACTACTGGGTGGAGCGGGTGCCCACCCTGCCCCCGGCCCCCTCGCTGCCCACGGGCGGCTCCGCCGGCGGCGGGCCCGAGGTGCGCTTCGACCGGCGCGAGCACCGCCTGTCCCCCACCAACTGGCAGCGCTTCTCGGCGCGGGCGCACGAGGCGGGGCTGACCCCCTCGGTCCTGCTCACCGCCGCCTTCGCCGAGGTGGTCCGGTGCTGGGCGGAGGAGTCCGACTTCACCATCAACTACCCGGTCTTCCAGCGCCCCGCGGTGCACCCGGACATCACCGGCGTGCTCGGTGACTTCACCAACGCCGTGATGCTCGCCGCCGACGGCTCGGGCGCGACCTTCCTGGACCGGGCGCACGCCCTGCGCGACCAGCTCGCCCGCGACACGGAGCACGGCGCCTTCAACGGCGTCCGAGTGCTGCGCGAACTGACCCGGCTGCACGGGGTGGGCGCGCAGGCCGGCATGCCGGTCGTCGTCACCAGCCTGCTCGACTACCCGGTGCGCAGGCCCGTCACTGACCTGGGCCGGGAGGTGTACTCGATCTCGCAGACCCCGCAGGTCTCGCTCGACGTACAGCTGCGCGAACTGGCCGGTGAGCTGCGCGTCATCTGGGACTTCGCCGAGGGGGCGTTCGCGCCCGGGTTCATCGACGCCGCCTTCGGCGCGTACGTGGATCTCCTGGACCGGCTCACGCAGGACCCGGAAAGCCTGCGCACCCGGCGCTTCGACCTGATCCCGGCGCCCGAACGGACGCTGCGCCGCCGGGTCAACGACACCGCCGGGCAGATCCCGTACACCACCCTGCACGAGCTGTTCGCACGGCAGGCCGGGCGCACGCCCGACGCCGAGGCCGTCGTGGACGCCTCCGGGCGACGGCTGAGCTACGCCGAACTGGCCTCGTACGCCTGGCGGATCGGGCACACGCTGCGGGACCACGGGGCGGCCCCCGGCGAGCTGGTCGCGGTCGTGATGGAGAAGGGCTGGGAGCAGTACGCCGCGGTGTACGGGATCCTCGCCTCCGGCGCCGCCTACCTGCCGCTGGACCCGTCCGTGCCGCCGGAGCGGCTGCGCCGGCTGCTCACCGAGGCCAAGGTGGACCGGATCCTCACCCAGTCCCGCCTGGACTCCCGGATCAGCTGGCCCCCGACGGCCCGGCGCTACCGGGTGGACAAGGACTTCGAGTCCGGCGCCGACACCCGGCCCGGGACCGCGCAGACCCCGGCGGACCTCGCGTACACGATCTTCACCTCGGGTTCGACGGGTGAGCCCAAGGGCGTGATGGTCGACCACATCGGTGTGGTCAACCTGATCCGTGACGTCGCCGACCGCTTCGAGGTCGGTGCCCGGGACCGGCTGCTGGCCATCTCCGGTCTCCACTTCGACGCCTCGATCTACGACGTCTTCGGGGTGCTGACGCAGGGCGGGACCGTGGTGCTGCCGCCGCCGTTCGAGCACGCCGAGCCCGACGTCTGGGCCGATCTGGTGCAGGCCGAGCAGGTCACCCTGTGGAACTCGGTACCCGTCCTGATGGAACTGCTCGTCGGCGAGGCCGAGGTGCGCGAGCGCCGCGGCGGCGGCCGGCCGCTGGAGTCCCTGCGGCTGTCGGTGCTCTCCGGCGACTGGATCCCGCTGACCCTTCCGGACCGGCTGCGGGCGCAGAGCCCCCGTATCCAGGTGGTGGGTTCGGGCGGTCCGACCGAGACGATCTGCTGGTCGCTCTTCCAGCCGATCGGCGAGGTCGATCCGTCCTGGACGAGCATCCCGTACGGCAGGCCCATCACCAACCAGCGCTACTACATCGTCGACGGGGCCGGCTACGAACGCCCGCTCGGGGTGGCCGGGGAGATGGCCGTGGCCAGCGACGTCGGGCTCGCGCTCGGCTACTGGAACGACGCGGAGCGCACCGCGAACCGCTTCGTGCACCTACCGGAGAGCGGCGAACGTGCCTACCTGACCGGTGACCTGGGCCGCTACCTGCCGGACGGCAGCATCGAGATCCTGGGCCGGGACGACTTCCAGGTGAAGATCCAGGGCCACCGGATCGAGCTCGGCGAGATCGAGTCCGTGCTGCGCCAGGACCCGGAGGTCGAGGCGGCCGTGGTGGTGGCCCCGGCCAGTGCCCACGGGGTGCGGCGGCTGCACGCCTTCGTCGTGGCCGACGCGGAGGCGGCCGGGCCGGTGCTGGAGCGGCTCGCCGCGCAGCTCCCGGGCTACATGGTGCCGGCCGCGCTCACCGTGCTGACGGAGCTGCCGCTGACCCGCAACGGCAAGGTCGACCGGCTGCTGCTGGCCTCCTCCGCCGGGAAGCAGCAGTCCGCCGACGAGGCGGCCGTACGGGACGCCGACGACGAGCCGGGCAGTGCGCTGGAGCTGGTGCTGTGCGCGGCGGTCGCCGACATCCTCGGCCTGGACGGGGTGGCGCCCGGCGACAACTTCTTCAGCCTGGGCGGCGATTCGCTGAGCGGTACCCGGCTGGCCGGCCTGCTCAAGGAGCTGCTGGGGGTGCCGGTGCCCGTCAGGACCGTGTTCCAGAACCCGCTGATCTCCGAACTGGCCGAGCGGATCTCCGCCGATCCGGAGCACGGCGCGGAGGCGGTCGCCGCGGCGGATGCCTTCGGCGAGCTGGAGGCCGACGGGGCCGAAGAGGCGGACGGGGCGGACACGGCCGATGCGAACGACTGAGGACACCGTTCGGCACAGCACGGTCATCACGGACGATTCCGAGAGGGGACAGTCATGAGTCTCACCCTGCCCGCGCCGGTCACCGAGCCGGAGCTGCCCGCGGCGCCCGGCCCCCACGCGGACCCCGACCCCGACCTGGTCGATTTCGCCGGTCACGCCGCGGCGCGGCTCAGAGAGCGCGACGGCGCCCTGTACGACCTGCTGGCCCGGGAGTCGGCGCGCCAGCGCGACACCCTGATGATGGTCGCCGCCTCCAGCGTCGCGGATCCCTCCGTCCTGGCCTGCGGGGGCAGCGCGCTCGGCAACCTGACCGCCGAGGGCTTCCCCGGGAACCGCTACCACGCCGGCTGCGGTGTCGCGGACGAGATCGAGCGCCTCGCGATCGACCGGGCGTGCGCTGCGTTCGGGGCCGAGGACGCGATCGTGCAGCCGCACTCCGGCTCCTCCGCCAACCTCGCCGTGATCACGGCGCTGCTGAGTCCGGGCGACAGCCTGCTCGGGCTGGACCTGGACTGCGGCGGCCACCTCACCCACGGCTCCCCCGCCTCGGTGACCGGCCGGTACTACCGCGCCCACGGCTACCGGGTGACACCGGACGGGCTGCTCGACTACGACCAGATCCGCGAGCTGGCCCTGGAGCACCGCCCGAAGCTGATCGTCTGCGGGGCGAGCGCGTACCCCCGCAGCATCGACTTCGCCCGCTTCCGGGAGATCGCGGACGAGGCCAACGCCTATCTCCTGGCCGACATCTCGCACATCGCGGGACTGGTCGCGGCCGGCCTCCACCAGAGCCCCGTCGACCACGCCCACGTGACGACCACCAGCACCTACAAGCAGCTGTACGGTCCGCGCGGCGGGCTGATCCTGCTCGGCCGGGACGCGCGCAGGGCCGGACCGGAGCGCGGCAGTCTGGCCGCGACCCTGCGCCGCGCCGTGTTCCCCTTCACCCAGGGCACCCCCGACCTGGCGTCGGTGGCGGCCAAGGCGCGCGCCCTGGACTTCGTGGCGAGCCCCGACTTCGCCGAGCTCGCCAAGCGCCTCGCCGACGGCGCGCAGGCGATCGCCGAACGCCTCTCGGACCGGGGTTTGCGGCTGGTCACCGGCGGTACGGACACCCATATGGTGCTGCTCGACCTGCGCGGCAGCGGGGTCACCGGGGACGTCGCCGAGCAGGCCCTGGAGGCCTGCGGGATCGTCGTCAACCGCAACCGGGTCCCCGGCGACACCACACCGGTCCGGGTGACCGGCGGACTGCGGCTCGGCACCAACACGCTCGCCGCGCGCGGCATGGACCGGACGGTGGCCGCCGAGTGCGCCGACCTGGTCGCCGACGTCCTCACGGCGCTGCGCGCGCACGGCGGCACCGTGCCGGACGCGCTGCGCCACCGGGTGCGGACGCGGGTCTCCGCACTGTGCGCCGCCCACCCCCTTCCGGGGTATCTGCCGTGACCTTCAGCGGCTTCCCGCCCTCGGCGCTGCGCCTGTACGAGGACCTCGCGGCCGACAACGACAAGGAGGCGTGGCGACTGCGCCACCGCGAGCGGTACGAGCGCGACGTACGTGCGCCGATGGACGAGCTGGCCGCCGAACTGACCGCGCATTTCGCGGAGTCGACCGGGCCGGGCGGGGTGCAGGTGCTCGGCCCGGTCCGGGACACCCGGATGTCCCGTGACAAGTCCCCGTACAAGACCTACCAGGGCGCCCATCTGGACCTGCTGCCCTGTCTGGGCCTGTGGGTGCACCTGGACCGGCACGGCCTGTACGCCTCCGGCCGCTGGTACCCCTACGCCGGGGCCGAGGTCGCCCGGTACCGCGCCGCCGTCGAGCAGGAGGGCGGCGGCGCGGAACTGGCCGCGATCGCGGGCCGGCTGGAGGAGCAGGGGTTCACCCTGGGCGGCGACCGGCTCAGGTCCCGGCCGCGGGGGGTCCCCGCGGACCACCCGCGGCTGGGACTGCTGCGTCACCGCAAGATCGACGCGGGACGCCGCTTCGGGCCGGACGCGGGCCTGCACACGGCGCGCGCCGGGGAACTGGTGCGGGAGACCTGGCAGCTGGTGCGTCCCCTGCTGGACTGGATGGCGGCCCGCGAACTCACCCCACAGCCCCGCGAGCAAGGAGTTGACGTACCGTCATGACCACCGGAAGTTTCGAGACCGCCGATCTGCGCAGCGACACGGTGACCCGGCCGGGCCCCGGGATGCGGGCCGCGATGGCCGCCGCGGAGGTCGGCGACGACCTGTTCGGGGAGGATCCGACCGTCCATGCGCTGGAGGACCGGCTCGCCGGGCTGTTCGGCTTCTCCGGGGCCCTGTTCACCCCGTCCGGGGTGATGGCCAACCAGATCGCCCTCCAGCTCCTCGTCGGTCCCGGCGAGGAGCTGGTGTGCGATGCCGAGGCGCACGTCCTGGCTCACGAGGAGGCCTCCCCGGCCCGCTACGGCGGGATCCAGACGCGCACGGTCACGGCGGAGCGCGGGGTGATCACCGCGCCCCTGCTGGCCGGGGTGGTCCGGCGGGGGAACCCGTACACGCTCGGTACCCGTGCGGTGGAGGTGGAGCAGACCCACACCCGGGCCGGCGGTACGGTCCACCCGCTCCGTACGCTGCGCGCCGTACGGGAACTGACGGCCGGCATGGGCCTGGCGGTGCACATGGACGGGGCCCGGATCTGGAACGCGATGGCCGCGACGGGCACTTCGGCCCAGGCGTACGGGCGGACGGCCGACACGCTGTCCGTGTGCCTGTCGAAGGGGCTCGGCGCGCCCGTCGGGTCGGTCCTCCTGCTGGCGGACGAACTGCGCCCGCGGGCACGGAAGTTGCGGCACGGTCTGGGCGGCGGCATGCGGCAGTCGGGCATCCTGGCGGCTGCGGGACTGTACGCCCTGGACCACCACGTGGAGCGGATCGCCGAGGACCACGCCAACGCAGGGCTGCTGGCGGCGGGCCTCGCGGACGCGGGTTTCACCGTGCGCCCGCCGGAGACCAACATCGTCATCGTCGAGGTCGCCCGCGCCGACGAGGTCGTCGCACGGGCCGCACAGGAAGGAGTACTGGTGACCGCGCCCGGCCCGAGGACGGTCCGGCTGGTCACTCATCTGGACGTGGGACAGAAGGCGTGCCGGCGCGCCCTCGAGGTGCTGGCCGCCGTGATGACCGATGTCGTCACCGGGGTGCGGAACACCGCGCCCGCGGGACATCTGTAAGCAGCGGAAGAGAGCGAAGTAGCAGCATGAGCTTAGAAGTACGGCCCGCCACGGCGGATCTGTGGGACGACATCCAGCAGGTGCTCCAGCCCAGGAAGAGCGCCCACACGTGCTGGTGCATGGCATGGCGGCTGTCCACGGGCGACTACGGGCGGCTCACCGCCGACGAGCGCGGCGAGCACCTGCGCGGCCTCATGGACAAGGCCGATCCGCCGCCCGGGGTCCTGGGGTTCCTGGACGGCGAGGTGGCGGGCTGGTGCAACGTGGCGCCGCGCCGCCAGCTCGACCGGCTGACCTCGTCGAAGACGATCACACCGGTGGACGATCTGCCCGTGTGGTCGGTGACCTGCTTCGTCGTGCGCAAGGAGTTCCGCGGCAAGGGAGTCGCCTCGGGCCTGCTGAAGGGCGCCGTCGCACACGCGCGTGATCACGGTGCGCCCGCCGTCGAGGGGTATCCGGTGGATCCGGAGGGCGGCCGGGTGAACCCGACCCTCGCCTACGTCGGGACGATGGACATGTTCGAGCGGGCCGGCTTCCGCCGGGTCCACCGCACCGAGGCCAAGAGCGACAAGCGCCACCGCTGGGTCATGCGCCGCGACCTGGTCTGACGGTCCCGTCCGCAGCGCAGAAGGGGCTCCCGCGGTGCGGGGGCCCCTTCCCTCGTGCGGCGCCGGTCAGGGCGTGTGC
Source organism: Streptomyces sp. NPDC054932 (assembly GCF_053610205.1). Taxonomy (NCBI): domain Bacteria; kingdom Bacillati; phylum Actinomycetota; class Actinomycetes; order Kitasatosporales; family Streptomycetaceae; genus Streptomyces; species Streptomyces sp. NPDC054932. Next base: position 20,850 of record NZ_JBSGXU010000004.1, read on the forward strand.
GCCGCGGTGTCCCAGAGCTGGGCCGGGCGCCCGCAGCGCATGGCCTCCCAGGCGGCACGCCGGTAGCAGCCCGCCACCAGGCCGTCCCGCACCAGCCCCGAGGCTCCGTGCAGATGGACCGCGTCACGTGTCACGTCGAGGGTGGTCTCCGCCGTCAGGGCGATCAGCCCGGCAGCCTCCCCCGGGGTGAGCCGGTCCTCGTCGAGGTCCCGGGCGGCGTCGCCCACGGCCCAGCGCACGGCGTCGAGGCGGGCCAGCAGGCCGGCCACGCGCAGCCTGGGTCCCTGGTGCTTGACCAGGGCCTGGCCGAACTGCTGGCGGCCCCGGATCCGGGAGACGACCGCGGTCAGGGCGGCCGCCGTGATCCCGGCCAGCAGCGAGGCCTGGTGGACGGCGGCGCGCAGCCCCACCCGGGCGAGGGCGTGCTCGGCGGCGAGGCCGCGCAGCAGCACCGCCCCGGCCGGCAGCCGGGTCCCGTCGAAGACGGCACTGGCGACGGCTCCCCCGCCGTGGTCGCGCAGCGGGCGTACCTCCACGCCCTCCGTGGGCAGGTCCACGAGCGCCACGCACGGGCCGTCGGGGCCGCTCGCCAGGACCAGCAGGGCGCCCGGGCCGACGCCGGCGGCGAAGGGGCCGCCAGTGCCGGTGAGCACGACGGCGCCGGTGTCCCCGTCCGGTTTCCAGGTGATGCCCGGCGGTACGGTGCCCCGCGGATCGGGGAGCCTGCCCGGCACGGCGAGCTGCAGGTCCCCGGTCCGTACCCGGTCCAGGAGGCTGTCGGCGGCCTCGGGGGCGAGCGGACCGAGGCCGGAGATCAGGTCCAGGGCGAGGAGGGTGTCGGCCAGCGGGACGGGCTGCATCGCGCTGCCCGCCTCCTCGCAGACCATGGCGACGACCGCCTGGCCCAGGTCGAGGCCGTCGTGGCCGATGGGAAGGGCGAACTCCCAGGCACCCACCTGGGTCAGCGCCTCCCAGGCGCCGGCGGGGGTGTCCCCGTCGACCTCCAGCCCCTGGCGCACGGTGAGCCTGAGCTGCCGGAAGAGGGAGTCCTCGTCCTCCCGCTCCCGCCACCGCTCGGGCGCGTCCGCCGTGCCCCGGCCGCCCGTGCCGTTCCCGCCTACCGCCTGTGACGTCACGGCCGTACCTCCGCCCCTGAGTCGAGACGCAGCCGGGCCAGCGTCTCCAGCATCATTTCCGCGGTGCCGCCCGATATCCGCATTCCCGGGGCTTCGCGCAACGCAGAATCGAGTGGGTGTGCCACCCCGTCGACCTCGGGGTCGTCGAGGGTCATGCTGCGGTCGCCATCGAGTTCCGCGGCCCACCAGGCCACTTCCGCGGCGAGCTCGGTGGTGTACCACTTGGCGGCGGCGGCCTCGTCCTCGTTGAGCTCGCCCCGGTCGAGGCGGGTGAGGACGCGGCGGACCAGGGTGCCCGCCGCGAGCAGCCGGGCGTTGAGCTTGGCCAGGCCGATCTGGTCGTGCTGGCCGGCCTCCAGCCGGTCGGTGTGGCCCTCCAGCCGCTCCACGGCGGCCCGGTACCAGCGCAGCGCCTTGACGTAGTAGTCGAGGCCGGTGCGCTCGAAGGCGAGCGTCTTGACGACGATCGCCCAGCCCTGGCCGGTCTCGCCGACCACGTCGTCGGCGGTCACGGCCACGCCGTCGAGGGTGACCTCGTGGAAGGCGTCGTCGCCCATGCCGGGGATCTGCCGGATGGTGACGCCCTCCTGGGCCAGGGGGACCAGGAAGAGGCTGAAGGCGTCGTCCTCGCCACGGGCCAGGCACAGGCCGTAGTCGGCGAGCCGGGCGAAGAGCGAGTGGACCTTGGTTCCGTACAGCTTGTAGCCGCCCTTGCCGTCGGACACGGCGCGGGTGGAGAGGATGTTGAGGTCGGAGCCAGCCTGGGGTTCGCTGAACAGCACGCAGCCGAAGGCGGTGCCGGCCGCGAAGCCCGGCAGGTGCCGGGCCTTCATCGCGGGACTCGCGACATTGAGCAGGGTGGATCCGACGATCTGCACAGTGAGGGTGTGCAGCAGATCGGGCACGTCGTGCATGGCCAGTTCCTCGACCAGTACGGCGGCCGCGACCTGGCTGATGCCGCGGCCGCCGTACTCCTCGGGCCACTGGGGGGCCAGGAGGCCCCGTTCGCCCAGGGCCCGGTGGATGGGCCGCGGGTCGCGGGTACGCCGGGCCTCGGCCACGGGGGCGGAGACCAGGATGTCGTGGATGTCCTCGCGCAGGGCCCGCATGGGGGTGCGGGGCACGTCGGCTCCGCTCCGCAGCAGCCCGCAGTCCGCGGGCGCACGGTAGAACTCGGTGGTGAGCACGGGCAACTCCCTAAGTGGTGAGCGGGGATGCGGGCGCGGCGGCGGCCCGGTCCAGCACGTCCTCGATTCCGGTGAGCAGCCCTCGCACGTCCTCGGGCGTGGCCGCGTGGCGGTTGTACTCGGCGGTGCCGCCGATCTCGCCGTCCCGTTCCACGAGGCCGATGCAGGCGAGGGCGGCAACCGGGTCGGGGCTGTACAGCTCCAGGTGCCGGGCGGGCGGCCCGGGCAGCTGGCCGACCTCGATGCCGGGCAGGTCCAGCGGGACGGCCGGATAGTTGTGGAGGGCGAACAGGACGTTGTACGGCGGGGGTGTCCCGTCGCCGAACAGCACGTCCACGGGCAGGCGTTGGTGGGCCAGCGCGTCGGCCACCGCGGCGCGGGTGCGGTGCAGCAGTTCCCGGAAGGTGGGGCCGCCCGCGAGGTCGAGCCGGATCGGTACCACGGTGGTGAACTGTCCGACGGCCCCCTCGAGCGCTCCGGCGAAGCGGCCGGCCGCCGGGGTGCCGATCACCAGCGAGGTACGGCCCTGCCTGCGGGCCAGTACCACGGCCAGCGCGGCGAGCAGCGTCATGAACGGGGTGGCCCCCTCGGCCGCGCCCAGCTCCAGCCCGGCCCCGACCGGCCCGCGGGCGAGGTGCACCGGCACGTGGCCGCGTTCGAACCCGCCGGGTGCCCGGGGGGCGGGCGGGTCGGCGGCGAACACGGCCCGGCGGCGGGCGAGTTCGGCGGCGCCGTCGGGGCCGGCGAGCCAGCGGTGCTGCCAGTCGGCGTGGTCGGGGAGCTGGAGTTCGGGCGGGGCCGGGCCCGCGGGCCCCGCGCGGTAGCCGGCGGCCAGGTCCGCGAGGAAGACCCCGGAGGACCAGCCGTCGAAGACCGCGAGGTGGGAGGCGAGGATCAGGACGTGCTCGTCGGGGGCGAGCCGCAGCAGCCGGAAGGCACTGGTGCGGCCGCTCTCCAGGTCCAGGACGGTGGAGGCGCTCTCGGTGATCTGCAGGGCGACGCGTTCGGCCGCGGCCTGCGGGGTGAAGCCCGAGAGGTCGGACCGGGTGAGCCGCAGAACCGGTTCCTCGTCCACCTGCAGCCGGGGCCGGCCGCCGGTGGGGACGGTGAGCCGGGTGCGCAGCGCCTCGTGGCGGCGCAGCACCCCGGTGAGGGCGAGGGCGAGCCGCTCGGGGTCGAGCGGGCCGGTCAGCCGCAGTGCGTGCGAGCCGGTGGCGACGGCGGGGTGGGTGCGCTCGCGGCGCCACAGCCGGTACTGGAGCGCGGTGGGCGGGACCGGCCCCGCGCCGGAGCGCGGGACCGGGTGGGCGGGTACGGGCTGCCGGGCGGCCAGCATCAGCCGGGCGAGTTCGCGCTTCGCCTCGGGGAGCGCGGCGAGCGCTCCTTCGAAGCCGGCCTGATCGGCCATCAGGGGCCGTCCGGGTGCTGGAGGGAGCCGAGGAGGGCGGCGGCCTCTTCGTCGCTCATGTTCTCGATCTGCTCGAAGACCGCGAGCAGCCGGTCCTGTTCGCCGGCGGCCTCGGCCTTGGCGGTGCGGACCAGCTCGGCCAGTCCGGAGACGGTCGGGCGGCCGAAGAAGTCGGCGAGGGCGATGTCGATGCCGAAGAGGGCGCGGACCCGGGAGACCACGATGGTGGCCTGCAGGGAGCTGCCGCCCAGGGCGAAGAAGTCCCCCTCCACGTCCGGGTTCTGCCATTCCAGGAGCGGGGTGAGGATGTCCCGGCAGATCTGCTCCTCGACGGCGTCGCGCGGCGGGGTGCCGCCCTGCGCCGACAGTTCGGTGGGCTGCGGCAGGGCGGCGGTGTCGACCTTGCCGTGCGGGGTCAGCGGCAGCTCGTCCAGGACGACGACGACCGGGACCATGTAGCCGGGCAGCCGGCCGGCCGCGTAGGCGCGCAGGCCCTCGGCGTCGGCGACCTCGGAGGCGTACGAGCCCACCTGCTCGACGGTGACGTAGGCGGCCAGCATCCGCTCGCCCCCCGCAGCGGGCTGGGCGACCACGACGGCCTGCTGGACCGAGGGGTGCCCGGTCAGTACGGCCTCGACCTCGCCCGGCTCGATGCGGTGGCCGCGCACCTTGAGCTGGCGGTCGGTGCGGCCGAGGAAGTCCAGGTTGCCGCCGGGCAGCCAGCGGACCAGGTCGCCGGTGCGGTAGAGGCGCTCGGTCTCGGGGCCGTCCGCGTAGGGGTTGTCGGCGAAGCGGTCGGCGGTGAGGTCGGGGCGGCCCAGGTAGCCGCGGGCCACGCCGGGGCCGGCTACGCACAGTTCGCCGGGCACCCCGGGCGGGACCGGGCGCAGCCGCTCGTCGAGGACGAAGGCCTGGTGGCCCGGCATGGGGCGGCCGATCGGCGGGTTGCGGTCGTAGCTGCCGGTGCAGTCCATCAGCGTGACGGCGACGGTCGCCTCGGTGGGGCCGTATCCATTGACGAACCGGCGCTCCCCCGCGGTCCATTCGGCGACGAGCCGGCCGGGGAATGCCTCGCCGCCCACCGAGACCAGACGCAGGTCGGGCAGAGCGGCCTGGTCGAGCAGTGGCAGGAGCGCGGGCGGGAGTTCGGCGACGGTGACCGCGTCCTCGCGCATCCGCCTCTGGAGCAGGGCCGGGTCGCGGCGCTCGTCGTCGGTGGCGATGACGAGCGAACCGCCGGCCAGCAGCGTGGTGAAGATCTCGAAGACGGAGACGTCGAAGGTGAGCGGGGCGAACTGCAGGACCCGGTCCTCGGCCCGGATCTCGTACGCCTTGGCGATGGTCCGGGAGAAGTGGGTGACCGAGCGGTGCTCGATCATGACCCCCTTGGGGGTTCCGCTGCTGCCCGAGGTGTAGAGGACGTAGGCCAGGTCGCCGGGGGTGGAGGTCGGCGCGAGGGAGGGAACCTCCCGGACGGGGGCCGCCGTTCCGGTGGTCACCAGCTCCAGCGGGACGGGCAGCTGCGCGGATTCGTCGACGAGGGCGTGCCGGACCTTGGCGTCGGACAGGACGGTACGGGTCCGCTCGGCCGGGGCGGCCGGGTCGACCGGGATGTAGTGGGCCCCCGCCTTGAGCACGCCGAGCACTCCGGCCACGGCGGCCGGGCCGCGGGCCACGCACACCGCGACGGGATCGCCGTGCCGGACGCCGCGGTCGCGCAGCCGGTGGGCGATGGCCTCGGACCAGCGGTCGAGTGCCGCGTAGTCGAGCCGGGTGGAGCCGTGGCGGACGGCGACTGCGTCGGGGTGGATGGTGGCGCGCTCCCGGAACGCGCGGTCCAGGGTGGTGGTCCAGGCGGCCTCGTCGACCGGGCCGCCGCGGGACAGCTCGCGGGCGTGCCGGGACGCGGCCGGCTCCTCGACCAGGCTGATGTCACCGACCTGGAGGTCGGGGTTCTCGGCGACCTGCTCCAGGACCTGGCGGAAGGCGGCGAGCAGGGCACTGGCCGTGCCGTGCCGGTAGAGGGAGGTGTTGTATTCGAGGGAGAGTTCCAGGCCGTCGTTCTCGCCGACGAGGAAGCTCATGTCGAACTTGGCCGCGCCGTCGTGCAGCTGGTCCATGGTGAACTCGACGTCCGCGGCCTCGGCCCGGTGGGTGCCCCAGCGGCCGAGCGAGGTGAATTCGATCTGGAAGAGCGGGTGCCGCAGCGGGTCGCGCACCGGGCGGACGGCCTCGACCACCTGCTCGAAGGGCAGCTCGCTGTTGGTGAAGGAGTCCATGACGGAGGCGGCGGTACGGGTGACCAGCTCGCGGAAGGTGAGCCGGTCGGTGACCTCGGTCCGCAGGGTGATCATCTGGACGAAGCAGCCGATGACCTGCTCCAGGTCGGGGTGCGGCCGGGAGGCGCTGGCCGTGCCGACGACGACGTCCTCGGTGCGGGTCCAGTGCCGCAGCAGCGCGTTGAACGCGGCGAGCAGGGTGGTGAAGACGGTGGTGCTGTTGGCGTCGGCGAGCTCGGTCAGCCGGTCCAGCAGCTTCTGGTCCAGCGTCAGTTTCAGACCGCGCCCGTCGCCGCGGGTCTCCGGGCCGCGCGGGTGGTCGGGCAGCACCTCGGTGGCCACGGCGCCGGCCAGGATCTGGCGCCATTTGCCCGCGAGCGCCCGGCCGTGCTCGTCGTTCTCCAGCTTGGCCCGCTGCCAGGCCGCGAAGTCGGCGTACTCGACGGCGAGCCGGGGGGCTTCGGGGCGCCTGCCCGCGGCGGCCGCCGCGTAGTTGGAGGTCAGCTCCTCGGTGAAGATCCGCGTCGAGCCCGGGTCCCAGGCGATGTGGTGGACGACCCACAGCAGGACGTGCCGTTCCGGGGCGAGCCGTACCAGGTGGGCGCGGACGGGCGGGGCGGCGGCCAGGTCGAAGGGGGCGGCCGCGCAGGTGGCGGTGAGTTCGGCGAGTTCGCGGTCCGCGTCCTCGCTGCCCGACAGGTCGGTGCTCTGCACTCCGAGCACGAAGGAGGGGACGGGCTCCTGCCAGGGGACGCCGTCGATCTCGACGAGTTTGCTGTGGAGCACCTGGTGGCGGGCGACGACGGCGTTGAGCGCCTCGTGCAGGGCGGCCCGGTCGAGGGGGCCGCCCAGGCCTATGGCCAGCGCTATGTTGTTGCGGGCCTTGCCGGCGCCGAGTTTGTCGACGAACCACATCTGCTCCTGCTGGAAGGAGGAGCGGGAGCGCGGGCCGTGATCGGCGCGCCCCAGTTCGATGCGGCGGCCCACGCCGGCCGTCATCTGGTTGCGCATGCGTCCCAGCAGCCGGGAGCGCTGTCCCTGGGGCAGGCGGCCGAGCCGTTCGGCGAGATCAGACATGGTTTCCTCCGTTGCGGTGCAGGTCGGCGAGGAGAGCGGCGAGCCGGTCGGGCAGGTGCTTGGCGAAGTAGTGGCGGCCCCCGGGGATCACGGCGAGCCGCACGTCGGCCGCGTACCGGCCCCAGGCGCGGTGGCCGTTCTCGTAGCCCTCGGTCGCGTCGTCGGCGTCGCCGATGATGCAGGTGAGGGGGGTGGCCAGGGGCCGGTCGTAGCCGCCCGGGGTGCGGGCGAAGAAGCGGGCGGCCTCGGTCATGTCGTGGCGGACCATCCGCAGGACCGCGGTGAGGTCGCTGTCGTCGAGGACGCCGTCGAAGCCGTCCATGGTGGTCAGGTAGGCGACGAGGTCGTCGTCACCGGAGACCCGTTCCATCTCCAGGGCGTACTCGGGGTCCTCCTCGGGGAGGGCCGCGGCGAGGTCCAGGGCGATCGGGCGCTGCCCCATCCGCTCGAGCACGTGGGTGGTCTCCAGCGCGGTGACCACTCCGGCGCAGTGGCCGTAGACCGCGTACGGGCCCTGCACGGCGCGGGCGATCTCCCCGGCCGCGAGTTCCGCGAACTCGGGGACCGGGAGCATCGGGCCGGGGCGCAGCGGGTCGTGTCCGGGCGGGGAGACGGCCAGGAGCTCGATGTGCGGCGGGAGCTGGGCCGCGAGCGGCTGGTAGGCGATGGCGTCGCCGCCGCCGTGCGGGAAGCAGACGAGGGTGAGGGAGGTGGTGCCGGCGGGGCGTTCGGGGGTGAGCCGGTGCAGCAGCCGGTGGCCCTGCGTGCCCGCTGCGGCGAGTTCTGCCGTCCGGGCGGCGAGCCCGGCCGGGGTCGGGTTGCTGAACAGGTCGACGACGCGCAGGGCGCAGGCTCCGCCGTCCGGCAGGGCGGTGGCGACGGCGCGGACCGCACGCACGGCGGCGAAGGAGTCCCCGCCGAGGGCGAAGAAGTCGTCGTCGGGCGCCACGTCCGCGGTGCCGAGCACCTCGGCCCAGACGGCGGCGATCCGCAGGGCGACGGGGTCCCCGTCCGCGGGTGCGGTGGCGGTGCGGCCCGGCACGGGGCCGCCGGGGCGCGGGTCGGGCAGCGCACCCCGGTCCACCTTGCCGTTGGGGCTCAGCGGCAGCCGCTCCAGCAGGACCAGTTCGGCGGGCACGCAGTGTGGGGGCAGGACGGCGGCGAGCGCGGTGCGCAGGGCCGCGGTGTCCAGGTCGGCGTCCTGCTCGGGCACCACGTAGCCGATCAGCCGGTCGGAGCCGGCGGCGGTGCGGGCGGCCACGACGGCCTCGCGGACCCCGGGTCGGTCGCGCAGCGCGCTCTCCACCTCGCCCGGTTCGATGCGGAGCCCGTTGAGCTTGATCCGGAAGTCGGTGCGGCCGAGGAGTTCGATGGTGCCGTCGGCGCCGTAGCGGGCCAGGTCGCCGGTGCGGTAGAGGCGTTCGGTGCGGCCGGGCTCCAGTTCGACGTGGACGAACTTCTCCTCGGTGAGTTCGGGTCGGTTCAGGTAGCCGCGGGCCAGTCCGACGCCGCCGAGGTGGAGTTCGCCGGGCACGCCGACGGGGACGAGGCGGTCGTTCGGGTCGAGGATGTAGGTGAGCTGGTTGGCCATGGGCCGCCCGTACGGGAGCTTCGTCCACTGCGGATCGACCCGGCCGACGGGGAACTCCACCGAGTGGATGGAGGCCTCGGTCGCCCCGCCGAGCGCCACGAAGGACAGGCCGGGGGCGAAGGCGCGGATCCGGTCGGGCTGGGTGACGGGGATCCAGTCGCCGCCGAGGAACGCGGTGCGCAGCGCGGGCAGTTCGGGCCCGCCGGCGTGTTCGAGCTGGTCGACGAGGAGGCCGAGGAGGGCGGGGGCGGAGTTCCAGACGGTGACGCCGTGCCGCTCGACGAGGTCGGCCCAGTGCGCCGGGTCCTTGGCGGCGGCCGGGTCGGGCAGGACGAGCGTGCCGCCCGCGGCCAGGATGCCGAGGGTTTCGTAGACGCTCATGTCGAAGCTGGGCGAGGACAGGGCGAGCACGCGGTCCGCGGGCCCGATGCCGTACGAGCGGTTGAGGTCCAGGATGTTGTTGACGACGCCGCGGTGTTCCAGGGCGATGCCCTTGGGGGTTCCGGTGGAGCCCGAGGTGAAGATGACGTAGGCCAGGTCCCGGGAGGTGACGGGGACGGCCGGCCGGGTCGCGGGCAGCTCGGCGAGCTCGGCCCGGTCGGTGTCGAGCAGCACCTGCGCGGTGCCGGCGGGGACGGGCAGCCGGCCGATCAGCTCCGCGTCGGAGACGACGATGGGCGGTGCGGAGTCCCGCAGGAGCAGCGCCAGGCGCTCGGCGGGGTAGTCCGGGTCGAGGGGTACGTAGGCCGCGCCGGCCTTGAGGACGGCGAGGATCGCGGTGACCAGTCCGGGGCCCCGGCGCAGGCACAGGGCGACGGTCCGGTCGGGGCCCGCGCCGGCCCGGGCGAGCCGGTGCGCGAGCCGGTTGGCGCGCTCCTCCAGCTCCCGGTAGGTGATGTTCCAGCCGCCGAGTCCGCCGAGGATCACGGCGGGCGCGTCGGGCCGCCGGTCGGCGTGCTGCTCGAACAGCTCGTGCAGGCAGGCGTCCTGGGGGAAGGGGGCGCGGGTGGCGTTCCAGTCGTCGAGGGCGGCGCGGCGTTCGGCGTCGGTGAGCAGCGGCAGGGCGGACAGCGGGGCGTCCGGGCGGTCGAGCGCCCCTTCGAGGGTGGTGAGGAAGTGGCCGAGGAGCCGGTCCACGGTCGCTGCGTCGAACAGGGCGGTGGGGTACTCGACGAGGGCGCGGACCGCGGTGCCGGTGTCGTGGACGCTGATCATGAGGTCGTACTTGGTCGCGTGCGAGGAGAAGTCGATGGGCTCGGTGGCGACGCCCGCGAGGCCCGGGGCGGTGTCAGGGGTCTCGTCGAGGAGGAACATCACGGAGGTGAGCGGCGGCCGGCTCGGGTCGCGGGGCAGTCCGAGGGCGTCGACGATGAGGTCGAAGGGCAGTTCCTGGTGCGCGTACGCCTGGAGCGTGGTGTGGCGGGTGGCCCGGACCAGTTCGGCGAAGCCGGGGTCGCCGCCGGTTCTGATGCGCAGCGGCAGGGTGTTGACGAAGAAGCCGATGAGCTCGCCGAAGGCCGGGTGGTCGCGGCCGGAGACGGAAGTGCCGACGATGATGTCCTCCTGGCCGGTCCAGCGGCGCAGGGTGGCGGCGAAGCCGGCCAGCATCGTCATGTAGAGGGTGGCGCCCTCGGACTTGCCGAACTCCCGCAGCCGGGCGATGAGCCGGGGCGGGAGGTCGATGTAGCGGGAGGCTCCGGCGTGCCCGAAGACGGGCGGCCGGGGCCGGTCGGTGGGCAGGTCCACGGGGGTGGCGCCGCCGAGCTCCTCCCGCCAGAAGGAGGTGAGGTCCTCCAGCCGGTCTCCACTGACGCGGCGGCGCTGCCAGGCCGCGAAGTCGGCGTACTGGAGGGCGAGCGGGGCCGCCGCTTCGGCGGGCGCCCCGGTGCGGGCGGCGTAGGCGCGCTCCAGTTCGGTGTAGAGGACCCGCATGGACCAGCCGTCGGTGACGATGTGGTGCAGGTTGAGGACGAGGACGTGGTCCTCCTCGCCGATCCGGCCCAGCCGGGCCCGCAGCGGAACGGCGCCCGCCAGGTCGAAGGGGGCGCCCGCGTCGGCGTCGTAGAACGGCCGGACCGCCTCCTCGCCGGGCAGTTCGGTGAGCGGGAGGGGCAGCCGGTAGCCGTCGACCACGCGGGGCACGGCCTCGGTGGCGCCCTCCCGGTAGGTGTAGACGGTGCGCAGGACCTCGTGGCGGTCCACGATGTCCTGGAGGGCCGCGTGCAGGGCGGGGACGTCGAGCGGGCCGCGGATGCGGGTGGCCACCGGCACGTTGTAGGCGGGGCTGCCGGGCTGGAGCTGGTCGATGAACCAGAGCCGGCGCTGCGCGAAGGAGAGCACGGGCGGGTCGGCGGGGTCGCGGGGTGCCGGCTCGGGGTCCTCGCGTACGGCGGCGCGCCCGCCGCCTCGGCCGGTCAGGGCCTGGAACAGGGCCCGGCGGGACTTCGGCAGTGCGGCTATGCGTTCGGCGAGGGACTCGCTCACCTTGAGCCTCCGTGCGTCTTCGGGAGTGGGCGTGCGGATGTACGGCTGCGCGGACGTGCCGGTGTGCGGGGGTGCGGACGGGGTGCGGGGCGCAGTGTGGAGTGGGTGCCGTTCGGCCGGCACCCACTCCCACACCCCCGGGGGCGCCGATCAGGCGGTGATTTTGGCCTCGTCCGCGGCCGGAGATCCCTCCTCGGCGTTGTCGCCGGCGGGCATTTCCTTGATCTTGGCCACCGGACCGCCCAGCAGGGTCAGGCCTCCGACAATGGTCACGGCGCCGGCCACCGCGAGGCCGCCGGTCAGGCCGATCCCCTCGCCGAGCGCGCCGCCCGCGAAGTAGCCGAGGGACAGGGCGCCGTAGACCGCGGAGAGCGCGGTGCCGCTGACACGGCCCATCTGCTCGTTCGGGGTGACACCCTGCACGAGGCTGAGGACGTGGATGTCGAACATCGGGGAGACGAAGCCGATGACGGCCTGGACCACGATCAGTCCGACGAAGCCGCCGACCGCGCCGCCCGTCGGGACCAGGATGTAGCCGGCGCCGAGCACGACGGCGGTGATCACCAGGAGGCGGCCCACGGAGAGGCTCTTGGAGACCACCTCGGAGAGCACCGCACCGACGATCACGAAGACCGACATGACGGCGAAGGCGACGCCGACCTGGCCGGGGCTCAGGTCCAGCACCTTGTACGCGTAGACGATCAGCAGGGCGTCACCCATCGCGGCACCGAGGTTGACCACGACGTTGGCGGTGAACAGGCCGCGCAGGACCGGGTTGCCGAAGAGGGTCTTCATGCCCTCCTTCATCTCCGCCTTGGCGGATGCCTTGCGCTCCTCGGTCCGCTCGCGCACGTCCCGGTGACGGATGACGAGGAGGGCGATCAGCGAGACGAGGAAGGTGAAGGCGTCCGCGGTGATGGCGCGTGCGGCGCCGAGCAGCTGGATGAGGGCGCCGCCGGCGCCGGCCCCGACCGCTTCCGCGACGCTCCGGCTGATCTGCAGTTTGGTATTGCCCTCGATGAGGTTCTCGGTGCCGATGAGCTGGGGCAGCCAGGACTGGTACGAGACCTCGAAGAAGGTGGTGAGGCAGCCGGTGATACCGGCCACGATGTAGATGTGCGTCATGCTGACGGAGTCGAGGGCGAATGCGAGCGGAATCGTGCCGAGGGCCAGGAAGCGGCCGAGGTCGGCGACGATCATCACGGTGCGCCGCGAGACCCGGTCGGCCACCAGCCCGGCGATCGGGGCGAGCAGCAGGAAGGGGAGGAAGCGCAGCGCGCCCAGTACGCCGACCTCCAGGGCTCCGCCGTCCAGGACCACGACCGCGAGGGTCGGGAGTGCGAGGAGGGAGATCTTGTCGCCGAAGTTGCTGACGGTCTGCCCGAACCACAGGCGATTGAAATCGGAATGCCGACCGAGTGCCATGTCGACGCCCTTTTCTGATTGGGTACGGAATTGTCGGACGGCACTGACGCTATGGGCCGGGAGTTAGCGACCGGTTATGAATTCCGGGACTATAGACCGCTTGTAGACATGCGATGAGTTCCGCTGGAGAAGCGTGCGATGTCGGCGCTCTCGCGGGCGATTCCGGCGGCCACGGCGGGGGTGTGGGGCTCGGTCCCGGGGAAGGGCTCGACCTTCACCGGCGCGCCGCGGCGGCCTCCCGACCAGGTGCCGACGGCCAGCCCGTCGACCAGCACGGTGGCCCGGATCTGCCCGCCGCCGGGCCACACCCGGCGTTCGTGTTCCGCGGGCACCGACAGGTCTCGGTTGCGGTAGCCGACCAGGTAGTTGTCGTAGGCCGGCAGCAGGCGGACGTCGGGTTCGCCGGGGGTGGTGGGAAGGGGTCCGGGTCTGGTGTCCCGCAGGGAGGCCCAGGCGTTCCTGCCCGTGGTGGTCTTCAGACCCGACCAGTGGACGAAGTCCAGGGCGTCGGAGGGTCCGTACGCCGAGCGGTAGCGGCGCGCGAGTTCCCGTTCGGCTGCCGCTCCGGCGAAGGGCAGGGGGCCGGTGGCGGGCAGCCAGTCGTCGAGGAGGACGAAGGTGGCCTCGCCGTCCCGCTGCGGTCCGTGGCAGATGCGGCCGGCCAGGGCGGCGCGGCGGATCAGGTGGAAGGCGGACTGCCCCTTCGGCTCCACCCCGAGGGTGGTGAGCCGGTCGGTGAGCTCGGCGCGCGTCAACGGACCCTCGCCGTCGATCGCTTCGGTGATGAGGCGCTCGGAGCGCGTGCACAGGGATTCGTCGAGGCCGAGTTCGCGCAGGCGCCGGGCGGCGAGCGCGAGGTGGACGGGGCCGAAGAGGGCCAGCAGCCACCGGGCGTCCGCGGCCGGCACCAGCTGGAGGGTGCCGCGCATGAACCAGCCGCGGACGGCGGTGCGTTCGGTGTCGGTGGCCCGGCGCACCGCCTCCTGGGTCAGTCCGCGGGCCCGCACCCGGAGCCCGAGCTCCGCCGCGGGCAGGTCCTGGGCCTGCACGGCCAGCACCCGGTCGAGGACGGCGGCGACCGATTCCTCCCGGACCTCGCCCCCGATCGCCTGTGCGCGCGCCCTGAGCAGCCGGTCGGTCGTACGTCGTTCCACGTGTCCAGTCTTTCAGCCGAGCAGCCGCAGCCGCATCTCCTCGCGGGCCGCCACGCATCCGACGGCCCGTTCACCTCCCCAGTCCAGCAGTTGCCAGCCCCGCCAGCGGGGCGGCTCCTGCCCGTACACGGGAAGGTCGAGGCGGGCCGGCTCGTCGAGCGTGGCCACCCCGACCTTGACCAGGGACTCCTTTCGTACCCACTGGCGCAGGAAGGCGCGCTGCGGATCGTCGTCCGCCCGTACGGCGGCCAGTTCCTTCTCGCTGCAGACGGCCCCGGCCACCCGCAGGTCCGGCGGGCGGCCGTCGACCGCCTCCACGTCCACACCTACGGGGCCGCGGGCCGCAGCGGCCGCGACCCAGCCCCGGGTGTGGGCGAGGCTGACGCCCGTGCCGGGCGCCTCGACCAGTCGCGGCCTGCCGTGCGGCCGGTCGCAGCTCCCGCAGCTCTGAACGACGGTGAGGCCCTGCGCCGGGCGGCCGAGGAGCCGCCCGGCGCAGAGCCGGACCAGTGCGTGCGCGGCCAGGAAGTCGTCCCGGTCGCCGGCCGACCGGAGGGCGCCGGCCCGGTCCAGTTCGGTACGGGTCAGCAGCTCCCGTACGTCCCCGGCCGCGGCCAGCACCGCTCCGGTCGGCCCGGCCAGTGCGAGACCGGCCATCAGCGCCTGCGGCGCAGCACCGCGTAGTAGCCGGGCAGCCGCAGAGCGTCCGAGTCCGACCGGGGGTCGATCGCGTGCAGCTCGATCGCCTCGTCCTCCACGACCTCCCAGGCGTCCGCGCCGAACGCCTCGGCCAGTTCGGGTCGGGTGAAGCGGTGCGAGTGCCGTACGCCGGCCGCCTCCAGCGGGCCGACCAGGTCCTCGGCGCGGCCCCGCTTGCCGCCGACGAAGCCGAGGTAGCCGAAGGAGTTGCTGGAGTAGTCGGGCTCGTGGACGATCAGCGTGCCCTCGTCCCCCAGCAGGCGGTCGGCGACGGCGGCGAGCCGGGCCCGGGCCTCACCGTCCAGGACGTGGAAGACGCCGCGGACGAAGATGTTGTACGGCCCCTCCCCCAGGACGGCCGCCTGGTCGGCGTCGGTCATGTCGATCGCGAGGTAGTCGACGTTCGCCACGCCCTCGGCCTCGCGCCTGGCGTGCTCGACGGCGCTGGCCGATACGTCGACGCCGATGACCGAGGGGTAGTGCGGGGCGAGTTCGCGGCTGTAGCGGCCGTTGCCGCAGCCCAGGTCGATGACCGGCAGGCCGCTGTTGAAGTGGCGCTGCGCCTGCCCGAGCAGCCAGTGGAACTCCTCGCCGCTGTCGGCGTCCCAGATGACGTCGCCGCCGCGCCCGGTGCGCCGGATCCCGGCCCAGTACCGCTCCCAGGCGTCGCCGGTGTCGCGCTCCTCCGCCTGGCCGGGGGCCTCGCTCTCGTCACCGGGCGGCGGGGAGTGGCGCTCCCAGACCTCGTCCTCACCGAGGGCCTCCAGCAGGGAGGTGAACTCCTCGAACATCGAGTCGATGAGTCCGTCGGGGTGGACGGCGGGCAGGAAGTCCCAGTTGAAGGTGAGGCCGTCGGGCTTCTCGAAGACCTGGAAGTCGAGGGAGACCTGCGGGGTCTGGGAGATGCCGTAGACCGGGGCGCCCAGCTCGGTCTCCTCGTACTGCGGCGGGTGGCCTGCCAGGCTGGTCATCACCACGGGCATGGCCGGGGCGAGGGAGCCGCGCAGCTTGGTCAGCTCGCGCAGCACCTGGACCCCGCTGAAGTAGCGGTGTTCCAGGTCGGCCCAGAGTCGGCGCTGGACGGCCTGGGCCCGTCCGGCGAAGGTGCTCTCCGTCTGCTCGACGGCCAGCAGCAGGGTGGTCGTGGTGTCCGCGAGCAGCGAGTTGACCTGCGGGTGCAGCGGGAGGCGGTTGAACAGCGGGAAGTTGATGGTGAACCGGGCCTGTCCGGCGGCCCTGCCGAGGATCTCGGCGTAGGCCGCGGCCAGCACCCCGGAGGGGGTGACCTCGCGGGCGTGCGCCCGCTCCTGGATCCGGGTCCACAGCTCCGGGGAGACGACGTGGCTGCGGCGTTCGAAGCGGACCGGCAGCTCGGGGGCGTCGGCCGGGCGCTCGGGCAGCTCGGGCGCGGGCGGGAGGGTGGCGAGGCGGTCGCGCCAGTACCACTCGGAGCGGCGGTAGAGCTCGCTGTCGCGCAGCGAGTTCCCGACGGCGAGGACGTAGTCGCGGAAGGTCAGCTCCAGCGGGGCGAGTTCGGCTCCCGGTTCCACGTAGTAGGTGACGAGGTCCGGGACGAGGACCTGGAAGTAGCTCCAGGCGTCGGCGACGAGGAAGTCCAGCGAGAGGTGGATGCGGGCCCGGCCGCCGCCGAGCAGGCTGATCCGTACGTCGAACAGTGGCCAGGCGTCGGCGTCGAGGACCTGATGGGACAGCCGCTCGCGCAGCGCGGCCAGCTCGGCCTGCCGGGACGCCTCGTCGAGGCCGCCGAAATCGGTGACGGGGATCTCGTACGCCGGGATCTCCTCGAGGACCTGCTGGGTGCCGTCGGGCAGGACCCGGGTGCGCAGGGCGTCGTGGCGTTCGACGAGCCGGCGCCAGGCGCCCTCGAAGCGCGGCACGTCGAGCTGCTCGCTCTCCCACTCGAAGTAGCCGTGGCAGCCGACGTTGCCGAGTTCGACGAGCCCGCCGCGGCCGATCCACAGCGCCTGCTGGCTCTCGGTGAGCGGAAAGGGCTCGAAGCGCGCGGCGGGGTCCGGGACGATCGCGGGAAGTCCGCCGAACGAGCCGCGGCCGCCCGTGCGTTCGGTGGTGACGAGGGTGGCGAGCTCGGCGACGGTCGGGCAGGTGGACAGGTCGGAGAGGCTGAGCTCGACGCTGTAGCGGCGGCGGATCTCGTCGATCAGCTGGAAGGCCAGCAGCGAATGCCCGCCCAGCTCGAAGAAGTTGTCGTGGATGCCGATGCCGTCGGTGCGGAACGCCTCGGCCCACAGCCGGCCGAGCCCGTCCTCGACCTCGTTGCGGGGTGCCTCGTAGCCGGCGCCGACCCCGTCGCGGCCCTCCGGGGGCTCGGGCAGGCTGCGCCGGTCGACCTTGCCGTTGGGCAGGCGCGGGAGCACGGGCAGGACGACGACGGTGGCGGGGACCATGTAGTACGGCAGGGTCCGGGCGACCTCGGCGCGCACCGCGGCCGGGTCCGGGTCGGCCGCGCCGGCCGGGGACACGTAGGCGATGAGCCGCTTGTCGCCCGGGCCGCGCTCCTGGGTGACGACGACGGCCTCGGCGATGTCTTCCAGGCGGGCGATGTGGGTCTCGACCTCGCCGAGCTCCACGCGGAAGCCGCGGATCTTCACCTGGGAGTCGGACCGGCCGAGGAGCTCCACCGCGCCGTCCGGGCGGCGGCGGGCGAGGTCGCCGGTGTCGTACAGCACCGGGTGCGGGTCGTCGGCGAGGAAGTTGGGGTGGAACTTCGCGGCGGTGAGCTCGGGGCGGCCGTGGTAGCCGGCCGCGACCCCGGCGCCGGAGACGTGGAGGCGGCCGACCTCGCCCTCGGGCACCGGGCGGCCGTCCTCATCCAGGAGGTGGACGCGGAGGTTGGCGATGGGCACGCCGACCGGGACCTGCCGGGTGGCACGGACCTCCTCGGAGGTGGCCTGGCTGGTGAAGTCGGTGCCGGCGCCGAGGTCGAGGCAGGACAGGACGTTGGTGGTCTCGGTGGTGCCGTAGGTCATCACGACCCGGAAGGGGGTGTCGACGGGCGGCCAGCTGTGGACGCGCTCGGCCGTGGTCACCAGGATCCTCAGCGCGGTGTCGGCGGGCCAGGCAAGGCCCCACGCGGGCTCGGCCAGGGCGGCCACCAGCATGGTGTGGGTGATGCCCTCGCCGACGAGCCAGTCGCGGATCTGCTCGGGGGTCTGCGCCTGCCCGGCCTCGGGGATGTGGATCGCCGCGCCGGCGGGCAGGTAGGCGAGCCACTCCATGATCTGGACGGCGAAGCCGGGCGTGGACATCCAGGAGGCCCGGTCGCCGGGCCGGACCCCGTAGGCCCGGGTGGTCCAGTGCACGAGGTTGGTGAGCGCCCCGTGCCGCTCCAGGACGGCCTTGGGGGTGCCGGTGGAGCCGGAGGTGTAGATGAGGTGGCTGACGGTGTCCGGGCCGGTCACGACGGCGGGCGCGGTGTCCGGCAGGCCCTGCCCGGCCGTGGCGACCTCGGCCCGGGGGACGTCCTCGGGTATCCGGCGGCCGAGGTCGGCCGGGGTGAGGACCAGCAGCGGGGCGGCGTCCGCGATCATGGCCGCGAGCCGGTCGTCGGGGTTGACCGGGTCGAGGGCGACGATCGCAGCGCCCGTCTTGAGGATCGCGAGGGAGCCGATGACGTATTCGGCGCTGCGCGGGTAGCAGAGCCCGATCCGGCTCCCGGCGGCGGCTCCGCGGGCGATCAGCGCGTGCGCCAGCCGGTTGGTGGCGGCCTCCAGTTCGGCGTAGGTCCAGCTGCGGTCGCCCTGCGCGAGGGCGGTGGCCCGGGGGGTGCGGGCGGCCTGTTCGGCGAGGAGCTCCGGGTATCCCGTGGCGGGGAAGGCGGCGTCCGAACGGTTGAAGTCGACGAGTGCGGTGGTCACAGTGCGGGCCCTTTCTTACTTCGCGAAGGCTCGGCTGCGCAGCAGCCGCACGGGGAGACTGTTGATCCCCCAGGTGAAGTTGGAGGAGTTGAAGGTGACGGGGCCGGCCGGCTCGAAGCCGTCGAGCACGCCGAGCATCTCGGTGAGCAGGGAGCCGAGTTCGAAGCGGGCGAGCCGGGCACCGAGGCACAGGTGGCGGCCGTGTCCGAAGGCGACGTGCCGGTTGGGCCGGCGGTCGACCCGGAAGGTGTGCGGGTCGGCGAAGACGGCCTCGTCGCGGTTGGCCGAGACGTTCCACAGCGTCACCCGGGCGCCCTCGGCCACCGGGATCCCGTTGATCTCGGTGTCGCGGACGGCGGTGCGCAGGGCGTGCACGCCGGGGGTGGTCCAGCGCAGGATCTCCTCGACCGCCGGGGCGATACCGCCGGGGCCGAGGCCGCGCAGCAGCCGCCACTGGTCGGGGTGTTCGGCGAACATGTGGACTGCGCCGGCCGCCGAGTAGCGGGTGGTCTCGTTGGCCCCGGAGAGCACCCCGTTGAGGTTGAAGACGATCTCGTGGTCGCTGAGCGGCCGTTCGGTGCCGTCGCCCTCGTCGACGAGGGTGTCGTGGGCGATCTGGCTGACCAGGTCGTCGCCGGGGCGGACCCGGCGCTCGGCGAGCAGCTCGATGAAGTAGAGGAAGATCTCCGAGTGCGCGTTGGTGCGCACCTCGTCGTCCGGGGAGTCGAAGGCGTCGGTGGTCAGGGCCCCGATCCAGGCCCAGTCGGCGCGCGGGATGCCCATCATGGCGCAGACGACCCGGTTGGGCAGCTGCTTGGCGAGGTCGATGAAGTCCAGTTCGTCGCGTTCGGCGGCCTCGGTCACCAGCTCGCCGACCACCTTGTCGACCATCGCCTCCAGGCGCGGCATCTGCTGCGGGCCGAATGCCTGGTGGAGGGCCCGCTTGAGGCGGGTGTGGTGGGGGACGTCGGAGACGATGAGCATGCGCTGGGCGACGGCGGCGACGGCCGCCGGGTCGCTGCCGAGGCGCATCCCGCGCGCCGAGCTGAAGGTGTCGCTGTCGGCATAGACCTCTCTGATGTCGCGGTGCCGGCTCAGCACCCAGAAGCCGCCGTCGTCGCTGCCCGGCTCGGGGTGCCAGTGGACGGGCGAGTTGGCGCGCAGCCAGGTGAAGGCGGGCCAGAAGTCGTTGCGGCCGAAGGGGCCCGGGTCGAGCAGGTCGATCTCCATCTCAGGCTCCTCGCAGGCTGAGCGGGCGGGTGTCGGGCCATTGGGCGTCGACGAAGCCCGCGCACTCGTCCTCGGTGCCGTCGAACCCGGCCGGCGTCCAGCCGTCGGGTGTCTCGCGTGTGGCGGGGTACAGCGCGTACTGCCCCTCGTGGTTCACGAGAACCTGGTGGGTGGTGGGCACGGTGTCCTCCGGACTCGGGCGGGTGTGGGCGGGCAGTCGGTCAGGCGCCGGTCGTGGTGGAGGCGGGGGTATCGGCGCCCGCGCCCCGCAGCAGGGCGGTGAGGTGGTCCAGTACGGGCTGCGGGCGGCGCAGTACGGCGTGGTGGCCGCCCGTGGTGGTGTGCCGCGTGAAGGCGGCGGCGGTGATCGCGGCCCAGCCGTCCAGGTCCTGTGGGCTGACGGTCTCGTCGCCGTCGGCACCCCAGGCGTGGACGGGCGTCCCGAGGCGTACGCCCGGCTTGTGGACGTAGCTCAGGGACAGTTCCGCGTCCTTGCGGAGCATCGAGACCATCAGGGCGCGGGTGTCCTCGTCGAGCAGCCCGGGGTCGAGGTCGGCCGTGTCGAAGAGCTTGTCCAGCTCCTCGCCGTCGTCGACGATGCCGCGGCCGGCGCCGTCCCAGTGACCGGGGGCCCGGCAGCCGCTGACCACCAGGGCCCGGGGGGCGACCCGACGGGCGACCTCGTAGCCGAGGAGGCCGCCGAAACTGTGGCCGAAGACCACCAGCGGCCGGCCGTCGGCGACGATGTCCCGCAGTTCCCCGGCGATGGCCTCCACGGCCTCGTCGAAGGTGTCCGGCATCGGGTCCCGCCAGCGGTTCTCCCGGCCCGGCAGCTGTACGCCGTACACCTGGGCGGTGCCCGCCAGCGCGGGCTGCCAGGAGCGGAACTGTTGGCAGCCGGCCCCGGCGGGGGGCAGGCAGAGCAGGACGGGCAGGGCCCGGTCCGCCGGGTCGTTCGTCCAGGTGGAGATCCAGGCGCCCATGGCTCAGGCCCCTTCGGCGGTGTCTTCGGCCTGGCCGGCGGCGGACGCCTCCCGCTCGGCGGCGAGCCGGTCGAGTTCCGCAGCGAGGTGCGCGGCCGTCGGCTCGGCCAGCAGCGCGCCGAGGCCGACGCGCAGTCCGGTGATGCGGCGCAGCTCCGACACCGTGCGGGCGGCGGCCAGGGAGTGGCCGCCCAGATCGAAGAAGTCGGCGTCGGGGCCGGGAATCGCGGTGGCGAGGACGTCGGCCCAGACGGCCATCACGATGCGCTCGCTCGTGGTCGGGCCGGCGCCCGGTGCCGCCGGCTGCGCGTCGGGCGCCCGCTCCGGCGCGGCCAGGGCCCGGGCCAGCGCCTCGCGGTCGGCCTTTCCGGTGCTCAGGGTCGGGATCCGGTCGAGCACCCGGACCGTACTCGGCACCGCCGCAGCGGGCAGCTGCTTGCGGCAGCGCTCCACGACCAGGGCGGCGAGTCCGGCCGGGTCCGCGCCGGGGGCCGCGACCACGGCGAGGCCGAGGGTCTGGCCCGAGGAGAGCGGGCAGCAGGCCGCGGCGACGACCTCGGGGAGTTCGGCGGCGATCCGCTCCACCTCGCCCAGTTCGATCCGGTGGCCGCGGATCTTCACCTGGTCGTCGCGGCGGCCCCGGTACTCCAGTTCGCCACTCGGCCGGCGGACCACCATGTCGCCGGTGCGGTACATGCGCGTGCCGCCGCCCTGGAAGGGGTCGGGCAGGAAGCGGCTCGCGGTGAGGCCGGGACGGCCCCGGTAGCCGCGCGCGACGGCGGGGCCGCCGAGGTGGAGCTCGCCCTCGGTACCGGCGGGAACCGGGCGCAGCTCCTCGTCCAGGACGTACGCCCGGTAGCCGGGCAGCGGTTGTCCGATGGTGGTCACGTCGTCCCCCCGTCGGGTGTCGGCCCAGGTCGCGGCGATGGTCACCTCCGTGGGCCCGTACACGTTGAGCAGCCGCCGGCTGCGGGCGAACCGCTCCGCCAGGGCCGCCGGGCACGCCTCCCCGGCGACCACGACCACCTCGGCGGAGTCGAGCCCTGCGCCGTGGGCGGCGAGCAGCGACGGGGTGAGGGACACGGTGCGCAGGCCGCCGGGCAGCGGCTCGCGGCCCTCGGCGGCGGCCTGTCGCAGCCCGTCCAGGGAGAGGTCGGTGAGGGCCACTCCCTGGCCGTGCGTCAGGTAGAGCAGGGTGCACCAGAGCCAGCCGTCGAAGGCGGGCGAGACGGCGTTGAGGCCGAGGCCGCCGGGCGGCAGGCCGAGTCCGCCGAGGGCGTCGACGAAGGTGTCCAGGCCCCGGTAGGTGACCTCGACCCCCTTGGGGCGGCCGGTGGTTCCGGAGGTGTAGATGAGGTACGAGCAGCTGTCTGGGGCGGGTACGGTCACCGCGAGCGGCCCTGGGACCCTGCGTCGGACGTCGGCGGGGGCCAGCAGGGAGATCCCGCCCGGCTCCAGCCCGGTGGGCACCTCGGGGGCGACCAGGACGGCGGCCCCGGCGTCGCGCAGGACGCGGCCGAGGCGCTCGACGGGGTGCGCGGGGTCCAGGGGGACGGCGGTCGCACCGAGGCTCCAGACGGCGAGCAGGGCGGGCACGCTCTCCCGGGACCGGCCGAGCAGCAGTCCGACGGCGGTCTCCGGGCCGGCTCCGGCCCCGGCGAGCGCGGTGGCGTACCGGGCGGTGCGGGCGGTGAGCGCCGCGTAGGTGAGGGTGCCGTCGAAGGCCTTGACGGCGGTCTCCTCCGGCTGTTCGCGCGTCCAGCGTTCCAGGCGGGCGAACAGCGGCGGGAGCGCGCCGTCCGCCGGTGCGGCGGGGTCCGGTTCGGACCGGGCCGCGCGGGGCGGTGCGTCGTCGGCCGGTGCGTCCGGGGCGGTGGCCCCGGCGGACTCGGCGTGCCGGTCGGTCATCCGTCGTTCCTCTCGGTGTCCGCGGGGCGGGCGGCCGCGGTGGCCCGCAGGCGCGGACCGACCACCTGGCCCCCCGTGCCCTGTGGGAGCTGCATCGACTTGGTCTCCAGGAAGGCCTCCAGTCCGGCCGTGCCGCACTCGCGCCCGATCCCGGACTGCTTGAAGCCGCCGAAGGGCGCGGCCGGGTTGAACTGGCCGCCGTTCACGTCGACCAGGCCGGAGCGGAAGCGGCGCGCCATCCGCTCGGCGCGGGCGCCGTCGCCGGACCAGACCGCGCCGTGCAGCCCGTAGCGGGTGCCGTTGACGATCCGGACCGCCTGCTCCTCGTCGTCGTAGGGGATGACCGAGAGCACCGGCCCGAAGATCTCCTCCTGCCCGATCGTGCTCAGCGGGTCCACGTCGGCGAAGACGGTCGGCCGGACGTAGTAGCCGGTGTCCAGGCCCGCAGGCCGGTCGGGGCCGCCGCGGACCAGTCGGGCGCCGCCCTCGTCGATGCCGCGCCGGATGTGGCCGGTGACGCGGGCGTGGGCGGCGGCGGACACCAGCGGGCCGAGGTCGGTCGCCGGATCGCGCGGATCGCCGGTCACGTACCCGTCCATGGCCGCGCCGGCGAGCTCCACGGCCTCGTCCTGGCGGTCCCGGGGCACCAGCAGCCGGCTCCACTGCAGGCAGGTCTGACCGGTGTTGAAGAGCATCTGGTCGACCGTGGCGGCCACGGACGCGGCCAGGTCGGCGTCGTCGAGGACGAGACTGGCGTTCTTCCCGCCGAGTTCGAGGTGGACGCGC
Organism: Streptomyces sp. NPDC054932; assembly: GCF_053610205.1. NCBI lineage: Bacteria > Bacillati > Actinomycetota > Actinomycetes > Kitasatosporales > Streptomycetaceae > Streptomyces > Streptomyces sp. NPDC054932. The sequence goes on from NZ_JBSGXU010000004.1 coordinate 44,093, forward strand.
TTGACGCTGTCGGCGCCGAGCGCGGAGACCTCGCGGCCGGCCCGGGTGGAACCGGTCAGGGAGACCACGTCGATCAGCGGGTGGGTGACGAGGGCGGTGCCGACGGCGGCGCCGGTGCCGACGACCATGTTGAAGACGCCGGGCGGCAGATCGGCTTCGGCGATGGCCTCGGCGAGCAGCCGGGCGTGCAGCGGGGTGATCTCGCTCGGCTTGTGCACGACGGTGCAGCCGGCCGCCAGCGCCGGGAGGATCTTCTGCACGGTGAGCAGCAGCGGGGTGTTCCACGGGGTGATGCACGCGGCCACGCCGGCGGGCTCGCGCACGACGAGCGAATGGCCGACGCGCTCCTCGAAGGTGTAGGAGGCGGCGGTCTCGACGCAGTGCGCCGCCATGCCGAGGGAGAGTCCGACGTGGGTCTGGCGGGCCATCCGGGCGGGCGCTCCGACCTCGGCGGTGATGGTCGCGGCGAAGCGGTCGGCCCGGACCTCCATGGCTTCGAGAACCCGGCGCAGCAGTGCGGTGCGTTCGCGCAGCGGGGTGGCGGCCCAGCGCGGGAACGCGGCCGCGGCGGCGCGCGCGGCGAGGTCGGCGTCCCGGGCGGTGCCCGCGGGCACGGTGGCCAGGGCGCGCTCGGTGGCGGGGTCGGTGACGACCAGACGGCCGTCGGTGTCGGAGGCGACCCAGGCGCCGCCGATCCACTGGTCGGTGTAACGGGGCGGCAGGGCGGCCGCGTTGGGCTCGGCCGCGGACGGTCTGGAGTCCTGCGGCCCGGTGGGCACGGTCAGCACGGTCACGGTGGGGTCCTCACTCGGTCACGGAATCGCGGGCTCGCTGAACAGCTGGGTCGATGTCACGTCACGCGGTCGCCTGGTCGGCCGTGCGGGCCAGGGCGGCCGCTGCCCGGTTGTCGAGCCTGGCCCGCCGCACGGGGCGGGCCAGGGCGGTCGTACGGGCGTCCGGGCTCCAGGCGGGGGTCCCGGCGACCCGGCGGGCGGCGGGCCGCAGCGCCCGCACGGTGGCGGGCGGCGCGCCGGCCGCGGAGGCGGGGGCGGCAGAGGCCCTGGCGCGCGCCGCGGCCGGGATCAGGGTGCTCAGCAGCCGCTGGGTCTCGGGGCCGGGTGCCACGGCCAGCTCGTCGCGCATCCGGCGGGCGCACAGCTCGTACCAGCGCCGTACGCAGGCGAGTTCACCGCGCCGGCCGTGTGCGGCCATCAGCGCGCGGTAGGTCTCCTCGTGGTGGCGGTCGATCTCCAGGGTGCGCCTGCAGACCTCGATCAGCTCCACGAAGTCCTCGCGGGCCTCGGCGTCGGCGCGCAGCACTCCCAGGGCCCGCAGGGCGAGCGCCCGGAGGTACTCGCGCTGTTCGACGACCCAGTCGGCGCTCTCGCCGCGCAGGAACTCGCCGCCGTACAGGCCGAGCGCCGCCCGCAGCCGGGTGCGGGCGAGCGGGGCGTCGCCGGCCGCGGCGGCCCGCAGGCCGGTGTGCACCAGTTCCTGGAAGCGGTCGAGGTCGGACCACAGCCCGGTGATGTGCAGGACGTAGCCGAAGTCGCGGTAGACCAGCCGGATCCCGGAGTCGCCGGGCCGGTCGGGGTGGGCGTCGAGCACCCGGCGCAGTGCGTGGGCGGCGACCTTCAGGGAGCTGCCCGCGGCGGCGTCGGCGCCGGGCCACAGGGATGCGTAGAGCCGGTCGCGGGTGAGCATCTGGCCGCGGTGGACCACCAGGTACTGGAACAGGCCACGGGCCTTGCCGGCCCGCCAGCGCTGGACGGGGGCGCCGTTGACGGTCAGCTCGAAGTCTCCCAGGAAGCGGACCCGTACCGCCGGCCCCGCCGTCCCGTTCGCTGCGGTGGTCATCGCGTCCTCCCGGTGGTTTTCAGCCTGCCGCTCTGCCTGCGAGGAGTGTGTCCGGGGGGTCTACAAGGGCCCTACAACGGCTGGATCGCAGCCTTGTAGAGCGGTGATAGGGCGGCTTTCGACACTGATGAGCACGACCACCCGAACCGCCGAATCCGAAATGAGGGCTGTTTCATGACCAGCAGCGACACCCGGCTTCAGAAGGTCGTCATCCTGGGCGGCGGCACGGCCGGCTGGATGACGGCCGCATACCTCGGAAAGGCGCTGCAGGGAACGGTCGACATCACCGTGCTCGAAGCGCCGACGATCCCGCGCATCGGCGTCGGCGAGGCCACCGTGCCCAATCTGCAGCGCTCCTTCTTCGACTACCTGGGCATCGCCGAGGACGAGTGGATGCGGGAGTGCAACGCGAGCTTCAAGATGGCCGTGCGCTTCGTGAACTGGCGGACCGACGGGCAGGGCGAGTCGACGGCGCGTGAGCTGCCGGGCGGCGGGCCGGACCACTTCTACCACCCGTTCGGGCTGCTTCCGGACTACGACCAGACGCCGCTGTCGCACTACTGGTTCAAGCGCAAGTACGAGGGCCGCACCACCGAGCCGTTCGACTACGCCTGCTTCCGCGAGCCCCCGGTGATGGACGCGATGAAGGCCCCGCGCTGGCTCGACGGCCGGCCGGCCACCCGGTACGCCTGGCACTTCGACGCCCAGCTCGTGGCCGACTTCCTGCGCCGTTTCGCCACCGAGAAGCAGGGTGTCAACCACGTCCAGGACGAGATGGTGCGGGTGGAGCAGGACTCCCGCGGCTACGTGACCACGCTGCACACCAAGGGCGGACTGGCCCTGGACGCGGACCTGTTCGTGGACTGCTCGGGCTTCCGCGGTCTGCTGATCAACCAGGCGATGGAGGAGCCCTTCATCGACATGAGCGACCACCTGCTGTGCGACAGCGCGGTGGCGACGGCCGTCCCGCACGACGACGAGGCGGGCGGCGTGGAGCCGTACACCTCGGCGATCGCCATGTCGTCCGGCTGGGCCTGGAAGATCCCCATGCTGGGGCGCTTCGGCACCGGCTACGTGTACTCCAGCAGGTTCACCGACCAGGACACCGCCACCCGCGAGTTCGCGGACATGTGGGGCCTGGACCCCGAGGTGACGAAGTTCAATCACATCCGTTTCCGCGTCGGCCGCAACCGCCGGGCGTGGGTGAAGAATGTCGTCAGTATCGGCCTGTCCTCCTGCTTCCTGGAGCCGTTGGAGTCGACGGGCATCTACTTCATCACCGCCGCGATCTACCAGCTGGCCAAGCACTTCCCGGACAGGACCTTCAACGACGGCCTGATCAACAGCTTCAACCACGAGATCGAGGTGATGTTCGACGACACCCGCGACTTCATCCAGGCGCACTTCTTCTACGCGCCGCGCAACGACACGCCGTTCTGGCAGGCCAACAAGAAGCTGACCCTCCCCGACAACATCCAGCAGAAGATCTCCGCCTACAAGGCCGGCCTGCCCATCAACTCGCCGATCACCGACGAGTCGACGTACTACGGCAACTTCGAGGCCGAGTTCCGCAACTTCTGGACCAACGGCAGCTACTACTGCATCTTCGCGGGCCTCGGCCTGGAGCCGGACGCCCCGCTGCCCTCCCTCGCGCACCGGCCGGACTCGGTGGCCGGTGCCGAACCCCTCTTCGAATCCGTCAAGCGCCAGCAGCAGAACCTGCTGGAGACCCTGCCCACCGCCTACGACTACCTGCGCCAGCTGCACGGCGGCGCGTAAGGCCCACCGCTCCCACGGCCCGGCAGCACGGCTCACCCGCCGGCTGCCGGGCCGCAGTTGCTTCAGCCACCTCAGGAGTCAGACATGCCCCACCGCTCCGTGCCCCACCCCACCGCACCGGACGAGTCGGCCGGGAGCCGGCCGGCGGACCTCCGTCCGTTCATGGCCGCCTTCCCCACCGGGGTGTCCGTCGTCACCACACTGGATTCCGATTCCGTGCCGCACGGGCTGACCTGCACCTCCCTCGCGAGTGTCGCCCTCGAACCGGCGACGCTCGTGGTGTGCATACGGGCGGCCAGCCCGACCCTCGCGGTACTGCTCGCCGAGGGCCACTTCGCCGTCAACCTGCTGCACGAGCGCGCCCGGGGCATCTCGGACCTGTTCGCCTCCGGGGCGCCCGACCGCTTCGAACGCGTCGAGTGGCGGCTGCCGCTGGGGGCGGGGGGACCGCATCTGACGGCGGACGCGCACGCCGTCGCGGACTGCGCCGTGGTCAGAACCGCCGGCTTCGGGGACCACACGGCCGTGTTCGCCGAGGTCCGCCGGGTGACCGTACGGGACGACCGGCAGCCGCTGCTGTACGGGCTGCGGCGCTACGCCCCGTGGTCCGCGGCGGCCGCCGCCCCGCAGCCGGCCGCGCACGCCGCGCCGCCCGCCGCGCTGCGCCCGGCCACGACCGAGGGAGGCACCCGTGTCGTCGGCTGACCCGCTGTCCTCGCTCCTGATCGCCGTACCGGTGGTCATCCTCGCCTGCCAGGCGGGAGCGGCCGTCTTCCGCCGGTTCGGCCAGCCCCCGGTGGTCGGCGAGATCGCCACCGGAATCCTGCTGGGCCCCTCGCTGCTGGGCTGGCTCTGGCCGCAGGCGCAGCACTGGCTCTTCCCGGCGTCCGTGCTGCCGTACACCTCGGTGCTCGGGCAGCTCGGGCTGCTCGCCTTCATGTTCCTGGTCGGGCTGGAGCTGGACCTCAAGAGCCTGCGCGGTCACACCCGCGTCGCGGTGGCCGTGAGCCAGGCCGGGATGCTGCTGCCGCTGGTCCTGGGCTCGGTACTTGCGCTGGCGATGTACGACGGGTTCGCGCCGGACGGGGTGGGCCGGCTGCCGTTCACCCTGTTCATCGCCGTGGCCATGAGCATCACCGCCTTCCCCGTGCTGGCCCGGATCCTCATCGACCGGGGCCTGTACGGGACCAGGCTCGGCGCCCTCGCCATGGCCTGCGCGGCCGTGGACGACGTCGTCGCCTGGTGCCTGCTGGCGCTCGTGGTGGCCCTCGCATCGGCAGGGTTCCCGATGGAGGCGCTGACCACCGCCGGGCTCGCCGTGGGCTTCACCCTGGTGATGCTCTACGCGGTACGGCCGCTGCTGGCGCGCTGGGCGGCCCGCGCCGACCGGGCCGGTGACGCGGCGGTGCTGGTCGCGCTCTTCAGCGGGCTGAGCGTGTCCGCGCTGGCCACCGACCGGATCGGGGTGCACGCGCTGTTCGGGGCGTTCCTCTTCGGGGTGATCACCCCGCGCACCGGGCAGCGCATCGAGGCCTCGGCGGCCCGGCTGCGCGCGTTCACCGTGCCGGTGCTGCTGCCGCTGTTCTTCGTGCACACCGGGCTGCGCACCGACATCGGGGGGCTGACGGCGTCGCCGGAGCTGTGGCTCTGGACGGCCGCCGTCCTCGGCGTCGCCTTCCTCGGCAAATGGGGCGGCGCGGCGGCCGCGGCGCGCCTGTGCCGAAGATCCTGGCGGGAGTCCCTGTCGATCGGCGCCCTGATGAACTGCCGGGGGCTCACCGAGCTGGTGGTGCTCAACGTCGGTCTGGAACTCGGCGTCATCGGGCCCCAGCTGTTCACCATGCTGGTGCTGATGGCCCTGGTGACGACGGCGATCACCAGCCCGGCCCTGACCGGGCTCCGCGCCGGGAAGGAGGTCGGGCACCGGGCCCCGGCGAAGGCCGAGCCCGAGAACGTCCTCTCCGGCCCCTGACGGCCGGCCGGGACCGGACGGGTGTCCGAGCCGAGGCGCGGCCCACGACGGCTGTGCGGGCACCCTCCGGCCCGGCGCCGAGAGCCTTCGGCTGCCCGCGGCCATCGGCTGCCGCGGGCCCTCAGCGTCCGGGCGCGCGCTCGGTCGGTACGCACAGCACCGGGACCGACGAGAGGTGCAGGAGCTTGTGCGGGGTGGATCCGAGCAGGGCGCCCCGCATCGGGCTGTCGCCCCAGCTGCCGACGATGATGACCCGGGCGCCGTGCCGTTCGGCGGCGTCCAGCAGTGCCTGGGCCGGCTTCTCGTCGGCCACCTCGACCGTCGAGGGCACCCCGGCGGCGTCGGCCTCCTGGACGGCGTGCGCGAGGGCGGTACGGCCCGCCTGGCGGACGGCTTCCCGGTGGGCGCGGGACTCCTCGCCGGTGGGGCCCGGGGCGGCCGCCCCGTAGACGAGGACGAGGGGTTCGCCGAAGGCGGTGGCCACCTCCAGCGCGACCTGCAGGGCCCGCGCGGCGCCGGGTGATTCGTCGTATCCGAGGACCACGGACATCGGGACTCCTCAGCGCTTGCGGGTGTGGACGAGGGCCGGGTCGACCACTCCGCGGCGCTCCTGCCAGAACCGGCCGTCCCGTACCCGCCAGAAGCACATGACGAGCACGCCGACGAGGGCGATGGCGATCCCGATGACGAGCGGCGGGCCGAGTCCGAACCAGGAGACGCCGCTCGCCGAGTTCTCCGGGTTCGACATGTCGCCGATCGACTCGATCAGCAGCCAGATCAGCAGGCCGGCGCCGACCACCGGGCCGACGCCGATGAGCAGGAGGTTGTGCGGGCTCTCCCTCAGGTGGCGGCGGTAGTAGACGGCGCAGGCGAGGCCGGTGAGGGCGTAGTAGAAGGCGATGAGCAGGGAGAGCGCGGTGAGGGAGTCCAGGAGCGCGTTCTCGCTGATCTGGTTGACGACGAGGTACCAGCCGATGGCGATCCCGGCCACCCACCACGTGCTCACGTCCGGGGTGCGGAACCTCGGGTGAATGTGCGCGAGGTGGGGCGGCAGCGCGTGCCGGCGGGCCATGGACAGGGCGGTACGGGAGGCGGGGATGATCGTCGTCTGGGTGGAGGCCAGCGCGGAGGTGCAGACGGCGAGAAGCACCACCCAGTCCCAGCCGCCCATGACCTCATGGGCGAGCACGGCGAAGATGGCCTCCTCCTCGGCCGCGTTCTCGGCGAGGAACGTGGTGCCCGCGTAGCCGACGACCGCGAAGCACACGGACAGGTAGGTCACCAGGAGGATGACCGTCGACCAGATTCCGGCCCTGCCGGGCGCCGTGGCGGAGTTCTCGACCTCCTCGGTGAGGTTGACCGCGGACTCCCAGCCCCAGTACATGAACACGCCGAGCAGCAGTCCGCCGGTGAGGGCGGCGCCGCCGGCGCCGAAGGGGTTGAGCCAGCTGATGCTCGGCTCGATCTCCTCCAGGGTGCTGGTGCCCGCGTAGATGCGGTAGATGGCGACCACCGCGAAGGCCAGCAGGAAGAAGACCTGGGCGAGGATGAGGATGTCCTGGAGGTGTGCCGAGAGTTCGGTGCCGATGACGCAGATCGCGGTCATCGCCAGGATCACCGCGACGGTGAGGCCCTGCCGGATCCAGGCGTTGGCGGCCCAGTCGTCGAGTCCCACGGCGAGCAGCCCGAAGTTGACGGCGACGTCCGCCAGCGAGCCGATGACCAGCACGCCCGTCATGGCGATCGCCCAGCCGCCGAGCCAGCCCGCCCAGGGGCCCATGGCCCGGGTCACCCACGAGAAGGTCGTCCCGCAGTCCTGGTCGACCTTGTTGAGGTAGTAGAAGGCGGCGGCGATGAGCAGCATGGGAACGAAGGAGGCCAGCATCACGCCCGGCGCGTAGATCCCTACCAGGGCGACGATCGGCCCGAGCACGGCGGCCAGGGAGTAGGCCGGCGAGGTGGAGTTCAGGCCGATGACGAGCGCGTCGAGGAACCCGATCGCGTTGGCTTTGAGCCCCACCTCCTGGGTGGGCGCCCCGGGTCCGTCCCCCGCACCGTCTTGACTCATGTACGAATGGTCACGCAGACGGCACCGCCGCGCGAGGCGAGGAACCCGGGGTCAGGGGCGGGTGTTCCAGCCGGCGATCACCGGGAGGCCGTGCTCCGTGGAGAGCACGCTGACGGTGCCGGTGCGCAGCAGGAACAGCCGGCCGTGCTCGGGCTCCAGGCGCAGGTAGCGGGCGGTGAGGACGCGCAGGAAGTGGCCGTGGGCGACGAGCACCACGTTCCCCTCGTCCGCACGGAGCACGGGGGCGACGCGGGCGAGGGCGCGGTCCGCGCGGGCACCCACCTGGGCCGCGCTCTCGCCGGGGTGCTCGGCGTCGCCGGGCGGAACGCCGTGGGTCCACAGGGACCAGTCGGGCGTGGTCCGCCGGATCTCCGCGGTGGTGACGCCCTCGTAGCCGCCGTAGTCCCATTCGTACAGGTCGGGGTCGGTGTGCGCACCGGTGAGTCCCGCGAGCTCGGCGGTGGCGACGGCCCGGCGCAGCGGGCTGGTGAGCACCAGGGCCGGCTGCCGGTCCCGGAAGAAGGGGGCCAGTGAGATGGCCTCCTCGACCCCGGGGGCGGTCAGCGGGATGTCGGTGCGTCCCGTGTGCCGCCCGTTCGCGCTCCAGGCGGTCTCGCCGTGCCTCACCAGCAACAGGTCACTCATCCTTCGGACCCTATGCCTTCCGGCATGTCGGCGGCGGGGGATCCCGCCGGGCGTGTCACTGTCGGACGTCATGGACGAGAAGCGGGAGGCCGGGCGGGCGGCCGGTTCGCAGCTCCCGCCGCACATGCCGGCGCTGATGGTCGCGCTGACCGCGGTGACCGGGGTGATCGAGGCGGTGAGCCTGCTCGCGCTGGGGCCCGTCTTCACGGCGATGCAGACCGGCAACGTGCTGTTCCTGGCCTTCGGTGCGGCCCGGGCAGGCGACCTGCCGACGCTGCCCGCCGGGATCTCGCTGGCCGCGTTCGTCCTCGGTGTGTTCTGCGGCTCCCATCTGGAGGCCGTGTCGGAGGCCCGCGGGAGGCGCTGGTTCGTCATCGGCCTCATCGTCGAGGCCGGACTGATCCTGGTGGCCGCGGCCGCCGCGTGGGGGCTGGCGCCGCAGTACGGCTCGCCGACCCCGCGGCACCTGGCGGTGACGGCGGTCCTGGCCCTGGCGATGGGCCTGCGCAACACGACGATCATGCGGGCGAACGTGCCGGGTGTTCCGACGACGCTGGTCACCCGGTCCATGACCGCCTTCCTCGGCGGCTCGGCCATGGGGCGGGACGCCATCTACGGATACGGGACGGCCGGCTGGACGCTGCGCGGCCTGTCCGTCCTCGCGATGTTCGCCGGCGGGGTCCTCGGAGCGCTGCTGGTCCGGGCCGGCTGGATGGTGGGCTGGCTGCTGCTGCCGACCGCCGCCGCGGTGCTGGTGGTGGGCCTGGTCTACCGGGGGCAGCCCCAGCTGCACACCGGGACGGCACCTGGCCGGGAACGATCGGGGTGAACGGGGCCATTGGTACAGTCGAGGCGTGGCGGTGGACGAGCTCGACACCAGAATCCTGCGCCTGCTGATCGAGCAGCCGCGCACCAGCGTCCGGGAGTACGCCCGGATCCTCGGCGTCGCGCGCGGCACCCTGCAGGCACGGCTGGACCGGCTGGAGCGCACGGGCGTGATCACCGGAACCGGACCGGTGCTCTCCCCCGCCGCGCTGGGCCACCCGGTGCTGGCCTTCGTGCACATCGAGGTCACCCAGGGGCACCTGGACGACGTGGGTGACGCGCTGGCCGCCGTACCGGAGATCATCGAGGCCTTCTCGATCACCGGCGGCGGGGACCTGCTGACCCGCGTGGCGGCCCGGGACAACGGGCACCTGGAGGACGTGATCCAGCGGCTGATCCAGCTCCCGGGCGTGGTCCGCACGCGCACGGAGGTGGCCCTGCGCGAGCGGGTGCCGCACCGGCTGCTGCCGCTCGTCGAATCCGTGGGCCGGAATGCCGCTAAACCCTGACAGGATTACCGAGACAGGACACGACCGGCAGGACGGGCACTGCGGATGATTTCCGTCATATTCGATCTCGACGGCACCCTCGTGGACAGCGAGCCGAACTACTACGAGTCCGGGCGCCGCACCCTGGAACGGCACGGCGTCCCCGATTTCACCTGGGAGCAGCACTCCCGCTTCATCGGCATCGGTACGAGGGAGACGCTGGAGATCCTGCGGGACCGGTACGGGATCCCGGCGCCGGTCGATCAGCTGCTCGCCGAGCAGAACGCCACCTATCTGGAGCTGGCCCGCACCCGGACCGAGGTCTTCCCGCAGATGCGCATGTTCGTCGAGCGGCTGCGCACCGAGGGCGTGGCGACGGCGGTGGCCTCCGGCTCCTCGCTCGAGGCGATCGACGCCGTACTGGCGGGCACCGGACTGGACGCGCTGCTGACCACGGCGGTCTCCGCCGAGGAGGTCGCGCACGGCAAGCCCGCTCCGGACGTGTTCCTGGAGGCGGCCCGCCGGCTGGGCGCCGTGCCCGCCGACTGCGTGGTCGTCGAGGACGCGGCGCCGGGCGCGCGGGCCGCCCGCGCCGCGGGCATGCGCTGCATGGCGATCCCGTACGCACCGGACGTCGCCGGGGACCCGGCCTTCTCCTCCGCCGACCTCCTCTTCCCGGGCGGACAGCCGCAGTTCAGCGCGGACGCGGCGTACGACTGGCTGACGGGCGGGGATCTCGGTCTTCGGGCCGGGCCGGGCGGCCGAGCAGGGCTACCGCGCCACTGACGGCACCGGGCGGAAGAGCTGCGCGCCGGCGCGCCCGACGGCGGCAATCGCCCGCGGGGCCGGGCCACCGGCGCCGGCGGCCCCCGTCCGGTACACCACCCGGACCCGGCCCGGCCCGACCCCACCGAGGAGACCCTGTCGGCTCTCTGGCGGCCCGCGGGGGCGGCTGGCACCATGCCTGCGTGACCGCGACCCTCCCCCCGGACACCCGCAGCGGCGGACCGCGCCGGTGGCCACTGCTCGGCAACCTGCCCGCCTTCGCCCGCGATCCGCTGGCCTTCTTCGAATCCCTGCGCGACGACTACGGGGACTGGGTGCCCTGGGCGCTCGGCCCGCAGCGCAACATCCTGGTCTCCCGGCCCGAGCACGCCGGCGAACTGCTGGGAGCCGTCGAGTCCACCTTCCGGCCGACGGAACTGGGCTGGGCCTTCCGCCAGTTGCTGGGCAACGGGGTGGTCGTCGCCACCGGGGACGACTGGCGGCGCAAACGGGCACTGGTCCAGCCCGCCGTACGGCCGCGCCAGGTGCGCTCGTACGCCGCCACGATGGTGGAGTGCGCCGACGCCCTGGCGGACGGCTGGCGTGCGGGCGAACGGATCGACGTGCACCGGGAGATGGCCGGGCTCACCCAGCGGATCGCGGTACGCACGCTGTTCGGGAGCGACGCCGCCGGCCGGGAGGCGCCCATCAGCGCGGCCATGGCCACGGCCCAGCGGGAACTGGGGGCGGAGTTCCGGGGGCTGACGCTCTTCCTGCCGCCCTGGGTGCGCACTCCCGGACGCCGCCGGATGCGGGCGGCCGTGGCGGTGCTCGACCGGGAGATCGAGCACGTCATACGGGAGCACGAGGCGTCGTCGAGCGCCGGCGCGGAGCGGGACGACCTGCTGAGCCGGCTGCTCGCGGCCCGCGACGAACACGGCGGCCCGCTCTCCCGCAGGGAGCTGCGGGACGAGTCGATCACCCTGTACATCGGCGGCCACGAGACCACCTCGACCACCCTGACCTGGGCCTGGCAGCTGCTGTCGGGAGCACCCGGGGCCCGGGCCCGGCTCACCGAGGAGCTGGACCGGGTACTCGGCGGACGGCTGCCGACGTACGACGACTACGCGCTCCTGCCCTGGACCCGGCAGGTGGTCAAGGAGGCCCTGCGGATCTATCCGCCGATCTGGCTGATCTCGGCCGTGGCCACGGAGGGAGCGACGCTCGGCGGGCGGGCGGTCCCGGCCGGGACCTCGGTGTGGACCAGCCCCTGGTCCGTGCACCGGGACGCCCGCTGGTTCCCGGACCCGGAGGCCTTCCGCCCCGAGCGGTGGGACGAGGACGCCCCGCATCCGGTGCCCGAACACGCCTGGTTCCCCTTCGGCGGCGGCCCTCGGGCCTGCCTCGGCGCACGGTTCGCACTCGTGGAGGCCGCGCTGGTACTGGCCGTGCTGGCCCAGCGGTTCCACCTGGACAGCGGGAGCGAACGGGTCGGCGTCTTCCCGGGGCTCACCCTGCAGCCCACCGGCCCGGTCCTGGCGACGCTGCGCCCCGCCGGACCGCACGACCGGGGCGTCCCCCGCTGACCCTCCGGGGCTTCTCTGCCCGACGCGAGCGGCCCGCGGGCTGCTCGCGCCCTGAGCCGGCGGGCGACGGGGCCCGGGAAGATCCCGGAGCCAGCGCAAGTTAGTAGAACCGTGAACAACATGACGCGGGGCACGGACGTGCCGGTGGATGCGGCAAATGCGGCGGGTGCGGTCGCCGACGTGGACGTGGTGGTCGTCGGCGCCGGGCAGGCGGGCCTGTCCAGCGCCTACCACCTGACGCGGGCGGGGCTCGACCACGTGGTCCTGGACCACGCACCCCGCCCGGGCGGCGCCTGGCAGTTCCGCTGGCCTTCCCTCACCTACGGCAGGGTGCACGGCATGCACGCCCTGCCGGGCATGGAGCTGACGGGCGCCGACCCGCTGCGGCCGTCGTCCCAGGTGATCGGGGAGTACTTCACCGCCTACGAGGACCACTTCGACCTGCGCGTCCGGCGCCCCGTGGACGTCTCCGCCGTACGCGAGGGGGACGCGGGGCGGCTGCGCGTGGAGACCTCGGCCGGCGTCTGGTCCGCCCGGGCCCTGATCAACGCCACCGGGACCTGGGACCGGCCGTTCTGGCCGCGCTACCCGGGCCAGGAGACCTTCCGCGGCCGCCAGCTGCACACAGCGAACTACCCGGGGCCGCAGGATTTCACCGGCGCCCGGGTGATCGTCGTGGGCGGCGGCACCTCGGCGGTGCAGCACCTGCTGGAGATCTCCGAGGTCGCGGCGGGGACCGTCTGGGTGACCCGGCGGCCACCGGTCTTCCGCGACGGGAGCTTCGGCGAGGCCGAGGGCCGGGCCGCGGTGGCGCTGGTGGACGAGCGGGTGCGCCGGGGGCTGCCGCCGCAGAGCGTGGTCAGCGTGACGGGACTCCCGCTGAACGAAGCCGTCCGGGCCGGTCTGGCCTCGGGCGTGCTCGACCGGCGGCCCGTCTTCGACCGGATCACCGCCACGGGCGTCGTCTGGGCCGAAGGGAGCCGCGCGGACGCGGACGTCATCCTGTGGGCCACCGGATTCCGCGCGGCCGTCGACCATCTGGCCCCGCTGCGTCTGCGCGAGCCGGGCGGAGGCATCCGGGTCGAGGGGACCCGGGCCGTGCGCGACGAGCGGATCCACCTGGTCGGCTACGGCCCGTCGGCGTCCACCATCGGCGCCAACCGCGCGGGCGGCGCCGCGGTCCGTGAGATCCGCCGGCTCCTCGCGCGCGAGCGGGCGGGCGCGCCCGTGGCCTGACCCGGCCGCCGGGGGTTCACCCGGCCGGGGCGGGATCGACGGGGAACTCCCGGTCCGGGGTGCCCGCCGTACGCGCCTCCGGGGTGGCGTACACGTAACCCGTCCCGTCCCGCACGCCCAGGACGGGCTCGGTCCAGTTCTCGGTGGGGTCCGGGACGAAGAGGTGCGTGATGCGCCGCTCCGCGTCATGGACCAGGAGCGAGACGATGGCGTAGAGGTGGGCGCCCATGTGGCCGAGCCCCTGCCGGGGATGGTCCTCCGGGCCCTCGATGCGGATGACGAAGAAGCGTTCCTCTTCCCAGCGGCCGCCCTTGTCCAGCCACCTGCCCTCCCCCACCGGCACCCCGTCCACCCAGAGCCGTGCCTCGTCCGGACCTCCGCGGAACAGCAGGACCGAGCGGTGGCGGTCACCGGCGGTGAAGTCCACCTCGATCTCGTGCTTGGACCAGCAGTCGATGAAGCCGCTGCACGCCCCGGGCACCTCTCCGAAGCGATAGCTGGAGATCTCTCCGCCCGGCGGCACGACGGGATCCAGACTGCAGACCCCGGCGAAGCGGCAGGCCCGCTCGACGTCCCGGTTGCAGCCGAGCCCCATGGCCGCGATGTCGCGCGGCGCCGCCTCCGAGAGCAGCTCGGCCAGCCGCTCCACGTACCGGTCCTCACCGACCAGAGCCGTCAGCTCGGCCTCGTCGAACCACCAGTGCAGCAGGTCGACTCCGACGGGGGAGCGGCTCAGCCACTGGTGCCATGCCGCCGCACTGCGGCCCCACCGTTGGACGATCCGCAGGTGTGCCGCCCGCTCGGCGGCCGCGGCGGCCGCCTCGGCGGCGGACACCGGCGGTGGAGCGTCCGGGACCTCGTCGGCGGGTGCGCTCTGCGGCGACTGCGCCCCGGCTCCCGCCCCCGCTCCTGCTTCCGCTTCCGCTCTCGCGTTCGCTCTCCATGGCCACTTCACGGCTCGCCCCCTCGGTGCACGCGTCCGGCAGGCGGTCGATCGTAGGGCCGCTTCCGGACCCGGCGCCTCTCATTTCCCGGTGGCGCCTCCCTGACCTGCGCGGGAGCCCGCATGGGCGCGGAGCCGGTTGAACTCCGCCACGTGCTTCTTGTGCTCCTCGTAGGTCGCCGAGAAGCGGGTGTCCCCCGGCTTGACCGTGACGAAGAACAGCCAGTCCCCGGGGGTCGGCGCGACCGCGGCCGCCATGGCCTGCAGTCCCGGGCTGTCGATCGGAGTGGGCGGCAGCCCCTGGCGTTCGTACGTGTTGAAGGGGCTGTCGATCCGGGTGTCGCTCAGCGTGGTGTCCACGGTGATGCGGTTCAGCGCGTAGTTGACGGTGGAGTCCATCTGGAGCGGCATCGACTTCGCCAGCCGGTTGTGCACGACCCGTGCGACCTTGCCCATGTCGGCCCGACCCTCGGCCTCCGCCTCGATGATGCTGGCCAGGGTGGCCGTCTGGTACGGGGTCATCCCGTGGGCCTTGCCGCCCTCGGCGACGGCCCGGGTGGCGAGCTTCTCGTTCGCCGTCCGCACCATGTGCGTGAGGAGCGTGGCCGGGGTGGACTTCGAGGTCACCGGATACGCCGCCGGGAAGAGGTAGCCCTCGGGATTGCCCTTGGCCTCGGCGGGCAGTGCCAGCCCGGCGGTGGCCACCGCCGCCTTCGTGGAACCCGGCGGGAGCCTCAGCTCGCGGTCGACCGCGGCGTACACCTGCGGGGCCCGCCACCCCTCGGGGATCAGCAGCCGGCGTGGCGTTTCCGGCAATTCGCCACCGCGCAGTATGGGGATCAGGACGGCCGCCCCGATCGCGATCAGCGTGCCGAGGAAGAGCGCCAGCCGGCCCCGGCGGGTCAGCCGGGAACGGCGCTGCGGCGGCCGGTACTCATGACGCATGCAGGAACGCTAACCCGCGATTCGCCACATTTCCGACATCCGACCCGTGCGCCGGTCATACGGTCACACATTCACCGGAGCGAGCTGGGCTCCCTCGGGCGGCTCGGGCGCCAGCGCGGCGTCCCGGTCCCTGCGGACCAGGGCGGCGTACCGTCCGTCCGACTTCAGCAGCTCCTCGTGGGTGCCCCGCTCGGCAATGCGCCCGGCGTCCAGGACCACGATCTGGTCGGCATCGCGGACGGTGGACAGGCGGTGCGCGATGGTGATGGTGGTGCGACCCGCGGAGAGGTTGTCGATCGCCTGCTGGACGGCGTGCTCGGTGCGGGTGTCCAGGGCGCTGGTGGCCTCGTCGAGGATCAGCACCGGCGGGTCCCGCAGGATGGTGCGCGCGATGGCCAGGCGCTGTTTCTCACCCCCGGAGAACCGGTAGCCGCGTTCACCCACCAGGGTGTCGTACCCGTCGGGCAGGGAGGCGATGTGGTCGTGGATCTGGGCCGCGCGGGCCGCCTCGGTGATCTCCTCGTCGGTGGCGTCCGGTTTGGCGAAGCGCAGGTTGTCGGCGACCGAGGCGTGGAAGAGGTAGGTCTCCTGGGAGACCACGCCGATCGAGCGGGCCAGCGAGTCGAAGTCGAGGTCGCGCACGTCCACCCCGTCGAGGGCGACCCGGCCGCCGGTGACGTCGTAGAGCCGGGGCACCAGATAGCTGAGCGTGCTCTTGCCGGAGCCGGTCGGGCCGACCACGGCGAGGGAGCCACCGGCCGGGACGGTGATGTCGATCCCCGAGAGGGTCGGACCGTTCTTGGCGTCGTACGCGAAGTGCACGTCCTCCAGGGTGACCTCGCCCTTGGCGCGGTCCAGACGCACCGCGTCCGTGCGCTCGGTGATGTCCACGGGCAGGTCGAGGTACTCGAAGATGCGGGCGAACAGCGCGAGTGAGGTCTGTATCTGCACACCGGTCGACAGCAGGCTCACGGCGGGCCGGAACAGGCCCTGCTGGAGGGTGACGAAGGCGACGAGGGTGCCGACGGAGAGCGAGGGGGCGCCCGTCTGGAGGGCTATGCCGGCCGCCCAGTAGATGAGGGCGGGCATCGCGGCCATCACGATGCCGATGGTGGACATCCGCCAGCGCCCGGCCATGCTGGAGCGCACTTCCAGGCCGACGAGCTTCTCGGACTCCGCGGCGAAGGCGGAGGTGAGGGATTCGGAGCGGCCCATGGTGCGGCCGAGGAGGATGCCGCTGACCGAGAGCGACTCGGTGACCGTCGCAGCCATGGCGGCCATCTGCTTCTGCCGCTTCATGGTGATCTTCTTGCGCTCGCGGCCGACCCGTCGGCTGATCCACACGAAGACAGGGAGCAGGAGCAGCGAGACGAGGGTGAGCCGCCAGTCGAGCGCGAGCATGGCGACCACGGAGGCGACGACGGCCGTCAGGTTCGAGACGAGCGAGGTCGCGGTGGAGGTGACGGTGGCCTGCATGCCGCCGATGTCATTGGCGATGCGGGACTGGACCTCGCCCGTGCGGGTCCGCGTGAAGAAGGCCAGCGGCATCCGCTGGAGCTGAGCGTAGACGGCCGTGCGCAGGTCGTGCATGACGCGCTGGCCGACGGTGGTGGAGATCAGGGTCTGGAGCACGCCGAAGACGCTGGTGACGATCGCGGTGAGGATCATGCCGAGCGCGAGCAGGCTGAGCAGCCCGGTGCGGCCCTGCGGGATCGCGACGTCGAGTATCTCGCGGAGCATGAACGGCGAGGCGACGCCGACCAGCGAGGAGGCGCCGACCAGCAGGCCGACGACGGCGAGCCGGCCGCGGTAGGGCCGGAACAGCGCCACGATGCGGCGCAGCTCCCTCGGCTGCTCCGCCGGGGCGGGGCGGGCGGGGTCGAGGGGGTCTTTCGATGGGATCCACTTCGGTTCGTCGTGAGGCATGGGCACCCTCTCGGGGGTCAGGAGTCGGGGTCGGGGTCTTCGCGCAGTCCCCTCCGGCACGGTCGGGGCCATTGGAGCACAGGTCATTGTTACCTATGCTCACAATGAACGGCATCCTGATATTGTTCCCGCATGAGCTCCGCCTCCGACAGCGATCGCCTCCTCGCCGAACAGCTCCTGCGCCTCACGCGCAGGCTCCACCGGATCCAGAAGCGCCACATGGTGCCGCTCGGGATCACTCCCGCCCAGGGTCGTTTGCTGCGCCTCGTCTCGCACTACGAGGGCGACCAGGCACCCCGGATGGCGGATCTCGCCGCGCGCCTGGAAGTCGTCCCCCGCGCGGTGACCACGCTCGTGGACGGCCTGGAAGCGGCCGCCTGCGTACGTCGCGCACCCGATCCCGCGAACCGCCGCGTCATCAGGATCGAACTCACCGACACCGGCCGCGCCACGCTGCGCCGTCTGCGCAACGCGCGAACCGACGCGGCGGAGGAGATCCTGGCTCCGTTGACCGCCGACCAGCGCGACGTGCTCGGCGGTCTGCTGAACGCCCTGTCGGACGCCCCGGCGGAGCGCACCTGCTGAAGTAGGCCACCCGTGGGCCTCGACGACGCGAGGGGTCGCACATGCCGCTGCTGGAACCGAAGCCGGGGGCCCTGCGCCCGCGCAGCATCAGCGGCCCCGCCCCCGACCGGGTACCCGGGCACCGGGCCGGAGGCACGCCGGAGCCGCTGCGCAGCGAGCTGGCCGAGCTGCTCGGCCCGGAGAAGGTGCTGTGGAAGGTCTCCGACCTGGTCCGCTACGCCTCGGACGCCTCCCCCTACCGCTTCGTGCCCCAGGTCGTGGTGATCGCCGAGGACATCGACGACGTGTCCGCGGTGCTCTCGTACGCCCACGGCCGACAGCGCGAGGTCGTCTTCCGCGCCGCCGGGACCTCGCTCAACGGCCAGGCGCAGGGCGAGGACATCCTGGTCGACGTACGCCGTCACTGGGCCGGGATCGAGGTGCTGGAGGAGGGCCGCCGGGCCCGGATCCGGCCCGGCACCACCGTGGCCCGGGCGAACGCGACCCTCGCCCGGCACGGCCGGATCCTGGGCCCGGACCCGGCCAGCGCGATCGCCTGCACCCTCGGCGGGGTCGTCGCCAACAACGCGTCCGGCATGACCGCGGGCACCACGCGCAACTCCTACCGCACGCTCTCCTCCCTCACCTTCGTCCTGCCCGGCGGCACCGTCGTGGACACCGCCGACCCGCTGGCCGACGAGGAACTGGCGCGCGCCGAACCCGCCCTGTGCCACGGGCTGATGGCGATCAAGCGGGAGATCGAGGCCGACCCCGCGCTGGTCGCCCGGATCCGCGCCAAGTACGAGATCAAGAACACCAACGGCTACCGCCTCGACGCCTACTTGGACGGCAACACCCCCGTCGAGATCCTGCGGGGACTCATGGTCGGTTCGGAGGGCACCCTCGGCTTCATCTCCGAGGTCGTCTTCGACACCCTCCCGCTGGAGCGCGAGCTCTGCTCCGCCCTGCTGTTCTTCCCCTCGCTGCCCGCGGCGGCCGCGGCCGTCCCCCTCTTCAACGAGGCGGGCGCCATCGCCGTCGAGCTGATGGACGGCAACACCCTGCGCGCCTCGGTCAGGGTCGCGGGGGTGCCCGCCGACTGGGCGGACCTGCCCCGGGAGACCGCGGCCCTGCTCGTGGAGTTCCGGGCGCCGGACCGGGCCGGCCGGGACGCCTGCGCGCGCCGGGCCGCCCGGGTCCTCGACGGACTCGGCCTGGTCGCCCCGGTGGCCTCGGTCACCAACGCCTTCACCAGCGACCCGAAGACCGTGGGCGGCTACTGGCAGGCCCGCAGGGCCTTCGTCACCGCCGTCGGCGGGGCCCGCGCCCGGGGCACCACCTTGATCACCGAGGACTTCGCGGTGCCGCCGTCCCGGCTGGCCGAAGCCTGCCAGGCGCTCCTCGCGCTCCAGGCGGAGCACGGCTTCGACGCGGCCGTCGCCGGTCACGCGGCCCACGGCAACCTGCACTTCATGCTCGCCTTCGACGCCGCCGATCCCGCCGACGTCGAGCGCTACGGGGCCTTCATGGAAGCCTTCTGCCGGCTCACCGTGGAGCGCTTCGACGGTTCCCTGAAGGCCGAGCACTCCACGGGCCGCAACATGGCCCCCTTCCTGGAACTGGAATGGGGCCCCGCGGCCGCGGCGCTGATGTGGCGCACCAAGCGGCTCGTCGACCCGGACGGGGTGCTCGCCCCGCGCATCCTCCTCGACCGTGACCCGCGGGCCCATCTGCGCGGCCTGAAGACCATTCCGCAGGTGGAGGCGGTGGCCGACCCGTGCATCGAGTGCGGCTTCTGCGAACCGACCTGCCCCAGCGAGGACCTGACGACCACTCCGCGCCAGCGGATCGTGCTGCGCCGCGAGATGATGCGCCAGCAGCCGGGCTCCCCCGTGCTGGACGGCCTGCTCGCCTCCTACGGCTACGACGCGGTGGACACCTGCGCCGCCGACTCGACCTGCAGGCTCGCCTGCCCGGTCGGCATCGACACCGGGGCACTGATGAAGGAGTTCCGCCACCGCCGGCACAGCCCGCGCGGGGAGGCCGCCGCCGCGCTGGCCGCACGGCGTTTCTCGGGCGCCGAGTCCGCCGCCCGGCTGGCCGTGGCCGCCGCCGACCTGGTCCCCTCCCGGGTCGGGGACCGGCTGCTGGAGGCGGTGACC
The DNA here is from genome assembly GCF_053610205.1 of Streptomyces sp. NPDC054932. Lineage (NCBI taxonomy): Bacteria > Bacillati > Actinomycetota > Actinomycetes > Kitasatosporales > Streptomycetaceae > Streptomyces > Streptomyces sp. NPDC054932. Next base: position 63,854 of record NZ_JBSGXU010000004.1, read on the forward strand.
GGGGCCGCGCGCAGGGCCGTACGTCCGGACCTGGTTCCGCAGTGGCTGGCGCAGCTCCCCGGCGCCGCAGAGCGGCACCTGCCCGAGACCCGGCGGGTGGGCGCCGCGGCCGTGTACTACCCGGCCTGCGTCAACCGGATCTTCGGGGATCCGGAGGGCCGGCCCGGCCCCTCCCTGCCGGAGGCCGTGGTGGCCGTGTCGGAGCGCGCCGGTAAGCCCGTATGGATCCCCCGGGACGTCGGCGGCACCTGCTGCGCGACGATCTGGCACTCCAAGGGCTACGAGGCCGGCACCCGGGTGATGGCCAACCGGATCGTCGAGGCGGCCTGGGGCTGGACGGCCGGCGGCAGGCTGCCCCTGGTCGTCGACGCCTCCTCCTGCACCCTCGGCATCGCGCGCGAGGTGGTCCCCTACCTCACCCCGGAGAACCGGGCCCTCCACGCGGAGCTGCGGGTCCTCGACTCGATCGTGTGGGCCGCCGAGGAGCTGCTGCCGCGGCTGGAGGTCCGGCGCACGGTGGGCTCGGCCGTGCTCCATCCCACCTGCTCGATGCGGCACTTGGGCGACGAGGACCGGCTGCGGACGGTTGCGGAGGCCTGCGCCGAGGAGGTGGTGGTCCCCGACGACGCGGGCTGCTGCGCCTTCGCGGGCGACCGGGGCATGCTGCACCCGGAGCTGACGGCCTCCGCGACGGCGCGCGAGGCGGCGGAGGTGACCGCGCGGGCCTTCGACGCGCACCTGTCGGCGAACCGGATGTGCGAGGTGGGCATGGACCGGGCGACGGGGCGCAGTTACTATTCGGCCCTGCTCGAACTGGAGCACGCCACCCGCCCGTGAGCGCCGGGGCGTGCGACCCCCCTGACCAGGTGCCACGCCGGCCTCCCGCGCCGTAAACCTGCTGGCCGCAGGTGGCCGTCCACGGAAAATCGATTGCCCGGTGCCGGACCGGAAGGCGAACCTTGCACGGTTTGAACCACTCGACCAGTCATGGGGCGTCATGCAGATCAGCGATCTTCCGTATCCGGATCCAGGGGTACCCGACGCTCGTTCCGGCCCCCGGTTCCTGCTCTGGTTGGGGCGCGGTCAACTCGGCGGACAGCTGAAGAGCCTGTGCTGGGGGATGCTGCACTTCTCCGGCGTCGCCGGACTGCCGTACGCCGTGGGGCTGGGCGTCGACGCGGTCGTCGACCGCGAGCCGGACCGCCTGCTGCTGGTCGGCGCCCTGCTCCTGGCCATCGGCGTCGCCATCTCGGTCGGCGACGCCATGCTGCACCGCACGGCCGTCACCAACTGGATCACGGCCGCCGCGCGCGTGCAGCAGCTCCTCGCGCGCAAGACGGCCGAGCTGGGCTCCGCCCTCACCCGCCGGGTCGCGGCGGGCGAAGTGGTCGCGGTGTCCACGGGAGACGTGGAGAAGATCGGATGGTTCGTCGAGGCGGTCTCCCGCTTCCTCGCGGCCGTCTTCTCCGTCGTCCTCGTCTGCGTCGGCCTGCTGTTCTTCGCTCCCGAGCTCGGTGTGGTCGTGGCCGTCGGCGTACCGCTGATCGCCCTGGCCTCGCTGCCGCTGCTGCCGCGCGCCACCAAGCGCGCCGACATCCAGCGGGAGAAGGCGGGCAAGGCGACCGAGCTGGCCTCCGACACCGTCGCGGGCCTGCGCGTACTGCGCGGCATCGGCGGTGAGGAGCTGTTCCTCGGCCGCTACCGGGAGGCATCCCAGGAGGTCCGCAGGGCCGCCGTGCGCAGTGCCCGGATGTGGGCGCTGATCGCCGCGATCCAGGTGGTGCTCCCGGGCGCGCTGATGATCACGGTGGTCTGGTACGGCGCCACGCTCGTCTCGGAGGGACGCATCGCCGTGGGTGAGCTCGTCGCCGCCTTCAGCGCGGTGGCCACGCTCCTGTACCCGCTGCGGCACTTCGAGGAGATCGCCATGGCGTACTCCTTCTCGCGCCCCTCCGCCAAGCGGGCCGCCCGGGTGCTGTCGCTGACCCGATCGGACGCCGCCGAGCGTCCCGCGCGCACCGAGCCGATGAAGGCACCGGCCGCGGGCGGAGACCTGTACGACCCGCAGACCGGGCTGCTGGCCCCCGCGGGCCGGTTCACCGCCGTCGTCTGCGGGGACCCGGACCTGGCGGGACGGCTCGCCGAACGCCTGGGCGGCCATCCCATGGACGGGAATCCGGGGGCGGATGCCAACGCGGAGGCGGAGGCGGAGGTGGAGGCGGACGTGACCGTCGACGCGGCGGGCGGCGCGCCGTCCGTGCTCCTCGGCGGAGTCGCGCTGGACGAGCTCGAACTGGACACCGCGCGCACGTTGGTCCTCGTACAGGACAAGGATCCGGTGCTGCTGTCCGGGACCCTGCGGGAGCTGTTCGACGTACCGGCTTCCGGAGCCGTCGAGTCCGGTGCCGCTCTGGGCGCGGCCCAGTGCGCGGACGTCCTGGACGCGCTGCTGCAGTCGGCGCCGGACGGGGTCGAGGACCCGATGGACGCCCGGATCACCGAGCGCGGCCGGTCCCTGTCGGGCGGCCAGCGACAGCGTCTCGCGCTGGCACGGTCCCTGGTCACCGACCCGGAGGTGCTCGTGCTCGACGAGCCCACCTCCGCGGTCGACTCGCACACCGAGGCGCGGATCGCGGACGGGATCTCGGCCCTGCGCGCCGGGCGGACCACGGTGGTCCTGGCCTCCTCGCCGCTGTTGCTGGACCGCGCGGACCGGGTCGTGCTCATCGACGGGGGAACGGTCGCGGCGGTCGGTACCCACCGCGAACTGCTGCACGGCGAGCCCCGCTACCGGGCGGTCGTCACCCGTGAGACCGATGAGGAGCAGCGGCTCGCCGGGCTGGAACTGACAGAGCTGGAAGAAGTACTCACAGAGATCGAGGAATCCGCATGATCGGCGTGGCGCCGCCGGAGTACGATCCGGCGGCCCCCGAGTCGGCCGCGACCCTGCCCGTGGGCACGTCGGCGACCGTACGGGGCTATGTGCGCGGCCTGTTCCGGCGCCACCGGCGGGCCTTCGTGGTGCTGGTGAGCGTCAACGCGGCCGCGGTGATCGCCTCCATGGTCGGCCCGTACCTGCTGGGGCGGATCGTGGACGATCTGTCGGCGGGGGCGCGCGAGCTGCATCTGGGGCGCGTGGCGCTGCTGTTCGCGCTGGCGCTGGCGGTCCAGACGTTCTTCGTCCGGCTGGTCCGGCTGCGCGGGGCGATGCTGGGCGAGGAGATGCTGGCCGATCTGCGCGAGGACTTCCTGGTGCGGTCGGTGGGTCTGCCGCCGGGCGTGCTGGAGCGGGCCGGTACCGGTGACCTGCTGTCGCGGATCACCACCGACATCGACCGGCTGGCGAACGCCATGCGCGAGGCCGTGCCGCAGCTGGCCATCGGTGTGGTGTGGGCGGGTCTGCTCTTCGGGGCGCTCGCGGTGACCGCGCCGCCGCTGGCACTGGCCGCGCTGGTGGCGCTGCCGGTGCTGGTGATCGGCTGCCGCTGGTACTTCCGGCGGGCCCCGTCGGCGTACCGCTCGGAGGCGGCCGGCTACGCGGCGGTCTCGGCCGTGCTCACCGAGACGGTGGACGCGGGCCGCACGATCGAGGCGCACCGCCTCGGGCCGGAGCGGATCGCGCTGTCGGAGCGCCGGATCTCGCAGTGGGTCGCGTGGGAACGGTACACATTGTTCCTGCGGACGGTCCTCTTCCCCGTCATCAACGTCACCTTCGTGACGATCCTCGGCTCGGTGCTGCTGATCGGCGGATTCTGCGTGCTGCAGGGCTGGATGTCGGCCGGGCAGCTGACCACGGGAGCGCTGCTGGCGCAGATGCTGGTCGATCCGATCGGTCTGATCCTGCGCTGGTACGACGAACTGCAGGTCGCCCAGGTCTCGCTCGGCCGCCTGGTGGGCGTAAGGGAGATCGAACCGGACGCGGGGGACGCGAAGGTGGCGCCCGAGGGCCGGGACGTACGGGCGCAGGAGGTCCACTTCGGTTACCGGGAGGGCGTGGACGTCCTGCACCAGGTGTCGATGTCCGTGCCCCCGGGCACCCGGATGGCGCTGGTCGGGCCCTCGGGCGCGGGCAAGTCCACCCTGGGACGGCTGCTCGCGGGCATCTATGCGCCGCGGACCGGCGAGGTCACCCTCGGTGGGGCGCGGCTGTCCCGGATGCCCGCGGAGCGGGTGCGCGAGCACGTGGCGCTGGTCAACCAGGAGCACCACGTGTTCGTGGGTACCCTGCGGGACAATCTCCGCCTCGCGCGGACGGGCGCCGGGGACGCCGAGTTGTGGGCGGCGCTGGGCGCGGTGGACGCCGACGGCTGGGCACGGGCCCTGGAGGCCGGTCTGGACACCGCGGTCGGTTCCGGCGGCACGGCGCTGACCCCGGCACAGGCGCAGCAGATCGCGCTGGCCCGGCTGGTGCTGGCGGACCCGCACACGCTGGTGCTCGACGAGGCGACCTCGCTGCTGGACCCGCGCGCGGCACGGCACTTGGAGCGCTCGCTGGCCCGGGTGCTGGACGGCCGTACGGTCATCGCCATCGCCCACCGGCTGCACACCGCGCACGACGCGGATGTGATCGCGGTGGTCGAGGGCGGCCGGATCAGCGAACTCGGCTCGCACGACGAGCTGGTCGCGGCCGACGGGGCGTACGCGGCCCTGTGGCGGTCCTGGCACGGCTGATCCGGGAGCACCGGACGACGGGAGCGTGGGGCGGAGGGCGGTGGATGGGACTGGTCCCGCCCGCCGCCCTCCGCCGTCCGGTACCGCTGTCCCTCTGTCCCTCTGTCCCTCTGTGCGGTCAGCCGGCCGGGACGAAGGCCTGCTTGCGGGCGCAGGTCCAGATGACCGGGTGGGTGTCACCCGCGGCGTCCTCCGCGGCGCCGCCGACCCGGTCGTCGTCGGTGACGGTGTAGGCGGTGGTGAAGGCGTTCGGGGCGAGTGCGGGAAGGGCGCGCACGGGGCCCTCGCCGGTCCAGTACTGGGCCCGCTCCTGCGGATGGTCCGGCGGCGGCGGCCACGCGTGCAGGAACTGGCTGGCGATGCCCACCGAGACGTTCGTGCTCGGGCTGATGCCCTCGAAGGTGCCGCGCTCGGCGGCCGGCAGCCGGGGCGCGTGGGCGACCGACTCGTAGGGGGCGACCCAGACGGCGGGCTGGTCCTGCCATGTCGGCGAAGAGGTGGCGTAGGTGCCGACGACCCGGCCCGAGCCGTCGATGTCCTGCGGCCGGTACTGGTGGCTCAGGTCGCCGACGGGCTGCAGCACGGTGGGCCCGGCGTCCACGCCGGCGGCCCAGAGCAGTCCGGGGCTGGTGCGGTGGCCGTCGTCGCCGGCCGAGGGCCCGAAGCCGGACCCGATGACCTGACCGGCGTTGTTGATGCCGGTCACCCAGTCGAGCCGGTAGCCGGGCGGCACGAAGAGCTTCCGGTGGATCCTGCCGCCGGCCCATTCGAGGCCGGTGGTCACTCCCGGATCGTCGTCGTAGCGGGTGCCGACGATGTGTCCGCGGTCGTTGACGTCGCTCGCGGTGTGTCCGAAGGGCAGCAGCGTGACGCGGCGCGCCCCCGGCCGGTAACTGAAGGCCAGGGTTTCGGTCCAGATCGGGGTGGTCAGCGTGCCGACCATCAGGCCGGACCGGTTGACGGCCTCCACCCGTCCGCCGGTGGTCCCGGCGGGCAGCGGTACGGCGAACACCCTGGTGCCGATCCAGTAGGCCGGCAGGTCGCGGGAGACGCCGACCGACAGTCCGGCCGAACCGATGTCGTTGACCTGGGTGCGGTGCAGCCACGGGTTCGGGTAGGGGTCCTCCCCCGGCAGTGACTCCAGGATCCGGACGGACGGCCTGCAGTGCGGTCCCGTGTCCGGCGCGCCGCCGGGATCCGCCGAGGCGGCCTCGGCCGGTAGGACGAGGGTGAGCGAGGCGAGCACCGCCCCCGCCAGCGTCATACGGATGCTTCTGCTTCTCCTGCGCATGGATCCCCCCGGGTCCCGGCGCGAGCCGACGGCACTGACGGCTCGTCGGCCCACATCATGACCGCCCGGGGAGGACCTGAACAGACGGCCTCGGACGCGGCGCCCCGGCCGGCCTTCAGATGAAGCCGAGGGCGGAGGCGCCGCCGAAGCCTCCCAGCAGGATGAAGACCGGCATGAGGACCTTGAGCTCCACCCAGCTGCCGGCCCGGAAACGCATCGCCTTCGGCGGGCCGATCGGGTACCAGCGCTTGCCCCCGATCGGCAGCGGCCACAGCACCGGGCACCCGGAGACGGTGAGCGCGTCGCCGATGTCGTGGACCAGGGCCCCGAGCACGATCGGCAGGCCGAGCCAGAGGTACTCCTGGCCCGGATCGGTGAACAGCCAGTTCGCACCGTTGCCGGGCTGGTCGAGGACCCCGGCCAGGATCCAGGCGCTGGTCGCACCGAGCAGCCAGACCAGGACGTCGCTGGACATCCGGGCCGCCCGCCACAGCAGCCCTTCGACCGCCAGCACCAGGTGCACGAAGAGCAGGGCGAGCACGCCCCAGCGGTCGGCGGTGACGGCGAGCACGGAGGCGCCGCCGCCGATCAGGACGGCCCAGAGCCAGGTGTGCGTCAGGGTGCGGTGGCCGCCGGTGCGGCGGGCGTCCTTCTTGGACCGGGTGCCCTTGTAGACGGCGTAGGAGATCTTGTCGACCACCTCGCACAGGCCCTTGGAGAGCGGACCGAAGGCGCGCGAGATGGTCGCCGACTTGTGATCGAGGTCGGGGGCGAGGGCCGCCCCGGCGCAGATCAGCGCGCCGACGACGAGGACCGGCCAGGGCATGGGGTGTCCGGCGGCCGCGGTGGCCGCGCCCACCCCCAGCCAGGCCGCTGCCCCGGACAGTGAGTGCGCCGGACCCATCATGGTCGTTTCCCGCCCCGCTGGTGTGTGGTCGGGCCCGGTTGACTGTTTCGTTCGGGCCGCATCGACGGCACAGCGTACCGTCGGTGATCTTCGTCCCGTCCGCCGGTTCCCTGATCCGGGGGGAAGCCAGGCAAGATGGGGGGTGTGACCCTCATTGATCAGCTCCCGCCGAACGCCGACCCCGACGCCCTCTTCGAGGCTTTCTCCTCGTGGGCGGAGGACCAGGGCATCACCCTGTACCCGGCTCAGGAGGAGGCGCTGATCGAGGTCGTCTCCGGGGCGAACGTGATCCTTTCCACCCCGACCGGCTCCGGCAAGAGCCTGGTCGCGGCCGGCGCGCACTTCACGGCCCTGGCCCAGGACAAGGTCACCTTCTACACCGCCCCGATCAAGGCGCTGGTGTCGGAGAAGTTCTTCGACCTGTGCAAGCTCTTCGGCACCGAGAACGTCGGCATGCTGACCGGCGACGCCTCCGTGAACGCGGACGCCCCGGTGATCTGCTGCACCGCCGAGGTGCTGGCCTCCATCGCCCTGCGCGACGGCAAGCACGCCGACATCGGCCAGGTCGTGATGGACGAGTTCCACTTCTATGCCGAGCCGGACCGCGGCTGGGCCTGGCAGATCCCGCTGCTGGAGCTGCCGCAGGCACAGTTCGTCCTGATGTCGGCGACCCTCGGCGACATGAAGCGGTTCGAGGAGGACCTGACCCGGCGCACCGGCCGGCCCACCTCGGTGGTCCGCTCCGCGACCCGGCCCGTCCCGCTCTCGTACGAGTACGTGACCACGCCGATCACCGACACGATCACCGAGCTGCTGGAGACCCGGCAGGCGCCGGTCTACATCGTGCACTTCACCCAGGCCCAGGCGGTCGAGCGGGCGCAGTCGCTCATGAGCATCAACATGTGCACGCGCGAGGAGAAGGACAAGATCGCCGACCTCATCGGCAACTTCCGCTTCACCACCAAGTTCGGCCAGAACCTCTCCCGCTACGTCCGGCACGGCATCGGTGTGCACCACGCCGGCATGCTGCCCAAGTACCGCCGCCTGGTCGAGAAGCTCGCCCAGGCCGGTCTGCTGAAGGTCATCTGCGGTACGGACACCCTCGGGGTCGGCGTCAACGTCCCGATCCGCACGGTGCTGTTCACTGCGCTCACCAAGTACGACGGCAACCGGGTCCGCACGCTGCGCGCCCGGGAGTTCCACCAGATCGCGGGTCGTGCCGGCCGGGCCGGCTTCGACACCGCGGGCTATGTGGTCGCACAGGCGCCCGAGCATGTGATCGAGAACGAGAAGGCGCTCGCGAAGGCGGGCGACGACCCGAAGAAGCGCCGCAAGGTGGTGCGCAAGAAGGCTCCCGAGGGCTTCGTCGCCTGGTCGGACACCACCTTCGAGAAGCTCATCGCCGCCGACCCGGAAGCGCTGACCTCGCGCTTCAAGGTCACCAACATCATGCTGCTGTCGGTCATCGCCCGGCCGGGCGATGCCTTCCAGGCGATGCGCCACCTCCTGGAGGACAACCACGAGCCCCGCAAGGCCCAGCTGCGGCACATCCGCCGGGCCATCGCGATCTACCGCTCGCTGCTGGACGGCGGTGTGGTCGAGAAGCTCGACACCCCGGACGCGGAGGGCCGCACGATCCGGCTCACCGTCGACCTCCAGCAGGACTTCGCGCTCAACCAGCCGCTGTCCACCTTCGCCCTGGCCTCCTTCGACCTGCTGGACCCGGAATCCCCCTCCTACGCGCTGGACATGGTGTCCGTGGTGGAGTCCACGCTGGACGACCCGCGCCAGATCCTCGCCGCCCAGCAGAACAAGGAACGCGGCATCCAGGTCGGACAGATGAAGGCCGACGGGATCGAGTACGAGGAGCGGATGGAGCGGCTCCAGGACGTCACCTATCCCAAGCCGCTCGAAGAGCTGCTCTCCCACGCCTACGACGTGTACGCCAAGAGCCACCCGTGGGTCCGCGACCACCCGGTCTCCCCGAAGTCGATCATCCGCGACATGTACGAACGCGCGATGACCTTCACCGAGTTCACCTCCTTCTACGAGCTGGCCCGCACCGAGGGCATCGTGCTGCGCTACCTGGCGAGTGCGTTCAAGGCGCTGGACCACACCATCCCCGACGACCTCAAGTCCGAGGACCTCGAGGACCTGATCGCCTGGCTCGGCGAGCTGGTCCGCCAGGTCGACTCCAGCCTGCTGGACGAGTGGGAGCAGCTGGCGAACCCGGAGGTGGAGACGGCGGAGCAGGCCCAGGAGAAGGCCGACCAGGTCAAGCCGGTCACCGCGAACTCGCGCGCCTTCCGTGTCCTGGTCCGCAACGCCATGTTCCGCCGGGTGGAGCTGGCCGCCCTCGACCACGTCAACGTGCTGGGCGAGCTGGACTCCGAGTCCGGCTGGGACGCCGACGCCTGGGGCGAGGCCATGGACGGGTACTGGGACGAGTACGACGACCTCGGCACGGGCCCCGACGCACGCGGCCCGAAGCTGCTGCAGATCGAGGAGGACACGGCGCACGGCCTGTGGCGCGTCCGCCAGACCTTCGCCGACCCCAACGGGGACCATGGCTGGGGCATCAGCGCCGAGGTCGACCTGGCCGCTTCCGACGAGGAGGGCCGGGCCGTCATCCGGGTCACCTCGGTCGGCGAGCTCGGAGTGCTCTGACCGTCCGCCCCATGCCGCCGTACCCGCCCGGCCCGCCGGACCCGACAGTGGAGATCCTCTGATGACGAACCCCGCCGAGAGACTGGTCGATCTGCTCGACCTGGAGCAGATCGAGGTCAATATCTTCCGCGGCGCCAGCCCGCAGGAGTCCCTCCAGCGCGTCTTCGGCGGCCAGGTCGCCGGCCAGGCGCTGGTGGCGGCGGGGCGCACCCTCGAGAGCGACCGCCCGGTCCACTCGCTGCACGCGTACTTCCTGCGCCCCGGCATCCCCGGGGTACCGATCGTGTACCAGGTGGAACGGGTGCGGGACGGGCGGTCCTTCACCACGCGCCGGGTCACCGCGGTCCAGCAGGGCAAGACGATCTTCAATCTCACCGCCTCCTTCCATCATCCGGAGGAGGGCGGTATCGAGCACCAGCTGCCTCCTCACCACGTACCCCATCCGGACACGCTCCCGAAGGTCGCGGACGAGATCCGCGAGCACCTCGGGGCGCTGCCGGAGGCGCTGGAGCGGATGGCCCGCCGCCAGCCCTTCGACATCCGCTACGTCAACCGGCTCCGCTGGACTCCCGAGGAGCTCAAGGGATCCGACCCCCGCAGCGCGGTGTGGATGCGCGCCGTCGGCCCGCTGGGCGACGACCCGCTCGTCCACACCTGCGCCCTCACCTACGCCAGTGACATGACCCTCCTCGATGCTGTGCGCATCCCGGTGGAACCCCTGTGGGGCATGCGCGGTTTCGACATGGCCTCGCTGGACCACGCCATGTGGTTCCACCGGCCCTTCCGGGCGGACGAGTGGTTCCTCTACGACCAGGAGTCGCCCATCGCGCACGGCGGCCGGGGCCTGGCCCGGGGCCGTATCTACGACCTGGAGGGCAGGCTGCTGGTGTCCGTGGTCCAGGAGGGCCTCTTCCGCCCGTACTCCGCCAAGCCGTCCCGGCCGGAGCAGCCGGACCGGCAGCCCGAGACCGCCCGACCGTCCGAACCCGCCCCGGAGAACTGAGCACACCCATGCCCACCCCCGCCGTCCCCTGCCCCTGCGGGCTGCCCGCCACCTACCCGGAGTGCTGCGGCCGCTTCCACTCCGGCGCCGGGGCGGCGCCCACCGCCGAGCGGCTGATGCGCTCCCGGTTCAGCGCCTTCGCCGTCGGCGACACCGCCTACCTGCTGCGCTCCTGGCACCCCTCCACCCGCCCCGCCCACCTCGACCTGGATCCCGAACAGCGCTGGGAGCGGCTGGAGATCCTCGCCACCGAACGCGGCGGGATGTTCGAAACGGAGGGCTCGGTGGAGTTCCGCGCCCACTACCGCGAGGGCCGGCACACCGGCTCGCTGCACGAGCACAGCAGCTTCTCCCGCGAGGCCGGGGCCTGGGTCTACGTCGGCCCCCTCTCCCCCGTCGAATTCGACTGACCCCGCGCCCCCGTCAGCGCGAAGTCCAGGCTGCTGCGGTACCAGCGGACCTCATCCGGCGGCCCCGCCTTCAGTAACCGCAGCGCCACCGCGGCGGCCGCCGGAATCTGCGGGTGCCCGTACGGCGGGGGCGGGGCGAGGGCGGCCAGGACGATCCGCTCCGCCGGGTCGGGGACGGCGTCCCGCAGCTCGTCCTCCGGGAGTACGGAGGCCAGTACGGCGGCACGCTCCCAGGGGTCGGCGGTTCGTCTCAGCAGCAGCCCGACATGCCGCCCGCGCCACTTGCGCGGGCGCAGATCCGCCCTGGCCGCCATCAGCTCCCGGTCCGCCGGGGGCGCGGTCCCGCGCAGCAGTCCCGGCTCCCGCGCGGCGAACCCCCTTAGCTCCACGGTCAGATAGAGCCACACCACGGCCCGGTACCGGTTGACCCGGTAGCCGACCGGGGTCACGTGCCCGCAGCGCGCGAGCCGCGTGAACCTGCTCGGGCCGACGCCCATCGCCCCGGCCGCGGCCTGCGCCCCGGCCACCGTCTCGACCCGCTCGCGCAGCGCGTCCGGCGCGCCCGCCTCCGCCCGGACCCGGTCCAGCTCGGCGCGCGCGTAGCGCGTGGACCCGCCGAGCGTCCGCGGTCCGGCCCGTACGATCCCCAGCTGAACGGCCCTGGCGAACTCGCTCCGGCTCAGCCCCAGTTCACCGGCGGCCTGGACGCCGCCCACCAACGCGTCCCCGGCGCCGCCGGCCACGTCCTCGCACAGTGCGGTCCCCATCTGCATCATCACGGTCCTCCCCCACGAGCAGTGATTACTCTGTGTGAAGACCGTAACTCAGCGCTATGACAGTCGGCGATGCCTGTGGACAACCTTCCGGGCGGCGCGCCGACCGGCCACGGCCAGCCCCACTCGGCCGGTGCAAACTCAGCCGCCGGTGATGCGCCGTTCCGCGACTCCCAGGTGCTCGCCCACCCGGTTGACCAGCAGCGTCATCTCGTACGCGACCTGCCCGATGTCCGCCTCGGCGGCGCTCAGCACGCACAGGCTGCTGCCCGCACCCGCCGCCATCACGAAGAGCACGCCCTCGTCGTACTCGACCATCGTCTGCCGCACCTCACCGGCCCGAAAATGCCGGCCGGACCCCTTGGCAAGGCTCTGCAGGCCGGCCGCAACGGCCGCCAGGTGTTCCGCGTCCTCCCGCGCCAGCCCCGCGCTCGCCCCCGTGACCAGGCCGTCATTGGACAGCACCACCGCGTGCCGCACCTGCTGGACCCTGCGCGTCAGGTCGTCCAGCAGCCAGTCCAGTTGCTTGTCCAGTGCCATTCCCGGCCCCTCCCCGTTGACGTCGGCCACATGGCCGCGCCCCACCCCTCGTACTCGTGCCGCAAGCCTTCCCCACCAGCGCCTTTCGGGCAAGGAGGATGTCCCCATGGCGAAGAAGATGACTCAAGAGGAATGGCGGGCATTCGTCTCCCATTCCACCCGCACCGGAAAGCTCTCCACGGTCCGCGAGGACGGAAGCCCGCACATCGCTCCCATCTGGTTCGTACTCGACGGCGATTCCTTCGTTTTCAACACGGGAAAGGACACGGTCAAGGGGCGCAACCTGGCCCGCGACGGCCGGGTCGCGCTCTGCGTGGACGACGACCGGCCCCCCTTCTCCTTCGTCGTCCTCCAGGGCCGCGCCGAGATCACCGGGTACGGCGACGGCGCGGACGAACTGCTCACCTGGGCAACCCGGATCGGCGCCCGCTACATGGGCGAGGAGCAGGGCGAGGCCTTCGGCCGGCGCAACGCCGTTCCGACCGAACTCCTCGTGAGGGTCCCGATCGACAGGGTGATCGCCCTCGCCGGCATCGCGGACTGACCGAGCCCGCCGACCGGGCCGGTTCACACGGAATCGGCCTGCGGCTCCACCGAGTCCAGCAGCCGGGCGGTGTGCACCCGCCCGGCGTACTCGACCAGTCTGATCAGCACTTCCTTCCCCGAGTCCCGGTCCCTCGCGTCACACAGCACCACCGGCGTCCCCTGGTCCAGGTCCAGTGCCCGCGACACGTCGTGCGCCCCGTACCGCCGGGCGTCCGTGAAGCAGTTGACGGCCACCACGAAGGGGATGCGGCGGTGCTCGAAATAGTCCACCGCGGGAAAGCAGTCCTCCAGCCGCCGCGTGTCGGCGAGGACCACCGCACCCAGGGCGCCCTGCGACAGCTCGTCCCACAGGAACCAGAACCGGTCCTGTCCCGGGGTGCCGAAGAGGTACAGGGACAACCCGGACCGGATGGTGATCCGGCCGAAGTCCATCGCCACCGTCGTGGTCGTCTTCTGGTCGACGCCGCCCGTGTCGTCGACCAGTTCACCGGCCTCGCTCAGCAGTTCCTCCGTCCGCAGCGGCCGGATCTCGCTCACCGCGCCCACCAGCGTGGTCTTGCCCACCCCGAAGCCTCCCGCCACCAGGATCTTCAGCGCGAGCGCGGCCAGTTCGGTGTCCTCCTCCGGACCGGGATCCACGTCCGGGGCCGGTCCGTCGTCGTGCAGTCCCATTACAGCGCTCGCAATCCCTCGATGACTTCACGCAGAATCCGCTCGTCCGGCAGTTGTGCGGGCGGTACCGGCCTGCTGACCTTGACGTGTCCGCCCTCCAGCAGGTCCCCGAGGAGCACCCGCACCACCCCCACGGGCAGGTCGGCGTCCGCGGCGAGTTCGGCCACCGACTGCGTCTCGGACCGGCAGAGTCCGAGCAGTGCCCGGTGTTCGGGGCCCAGCAGGGACTCGGCCGCCTCGTCCGTGCCCGACGGGTCGACCGCGACCAGCGCGATCAGGTCGAAGCGGACGCCGTGGGGTCCCGGCTTGGTACGCCCGCCGGTCATGGCGTACGGACGGACGAGCGGGCCCGCTTCGGCGTCGTACCACTGGCCGTTCATGTGCCGGACCGCCGCCCTCAGCCGGCGGCCGGCGGGCGCGCCGCGAACCGGGGCGGGGTGTAGAGGTGCTCGCCGACCCGCTTCACCAGCCGCGCCATCTCGTAGGCGATCAGGCCGATGTCGGCGTTGGCGGCGCTGAGCACGGCCAGGCAGGAGCCGTCGCCGGCGGCTGCGACGACGAGGAAGCCCTCGTCCATCTCGACCATCGTCTGGCGCACGCTCCCGGCGCGGAAGTGCCGGCCCGCTCCTTTGGCCAGGCTGTGGAATCCGGAGGCCACGGCCGCCAGGTGCTCGGCGTCCTCCCGGCTGAGCGCACTGGAGGCACCGACCGCCAGACCGTCGTTGGAGAGGACCACGGCGTGCCGGACCTCACGGACCCGGTGCACCAGGTCGTCGAGCAGCCAGTCCAGTTCACCGGACCTGCGGACCCCGTCGAGGTCGATTCTCTGGTGTTCGATCATCACACTTCTCCTTCGCTGCCTGCGTGTGGGGAGTTCTCCCGGGCGCCGCGGACCCAGCCGGCCCGGTAGGCCGCCATCCGGTCCCGGGCCTGCTCGGGGCTGCGGCCCGGCGGCTCCTCGGGGAGGCGGGAAGCGGCCGGGGCCTCGGGGGCGGGGGCCTCCCGGAGCTGCGGGACGAGGCTGGCCTGGCGGACCCGGCGCGGCAGTTCCGTCACCGAGGCGGGGGGCGGCGCGGCCGCCTGGGTACGGGTGACCGGGCCGCCGGAAGAACGCGGCCGCAGCGACGCCACCGGGGCCGGGGGCTGCTCCTCGCGCCCGGGAACCGGCTCCGACTCCCGTTCCGGGGACGGGGACGGGGACGGGGCCTTGGCCTGGGCCGGAGCCGGAGCCCGGACGCCGCGCGGGTCCTCGCGCACCACGCTCACGGGGGTGGGCGCTGCGGCCCTGCCGGCCGCCTTCGGTGCCGCGGACGGGGCCGGAGCCTGCGCCGACCGTCCCGGACGGGCCGCCGGGCCGGATTCGGGGGCCGTGGCGGAGGCGGGGGCCTGCGCGGGGGCGGGGGCCTGCGCGGGGGCGGGGGCCTGCGCGGGGGCGCCGACCGTGATCGCGCCCTGGAGAATGGAGTTCGGCAGGAGCACCACCGCGGTGGTGCCGCCGTAGGGCGAGGTGCGCAGGTGCACCTTCACACCGTGGCGGGCCGAGAGCCGGCTGACCACGAAGAGCCCGAGCCGGTCGCTGTCGAAGAGGTCGAGGGACTCCGACTGCTCGATGCGCCGGTTGGCCTCGCCCAGGGGTTCGCGGCCCATGCCGAGTCCGCGGTCCTCGACCTCCAGGACGTAGCCGGTGCCGACGGGTTCGCCGCTGACCCGGACCTTGGTGTGCGGCGGGGAGAACTGGGCGGCGTTCTCGATGAGTTCGGCGAGGAGGTGGGTGAGGTCGGCGACGGCGCCCCCGACCACGGCGGCCTCGGCGAGCTGGCGGACCTCGATCCGCGGGTAGTCCTCGATCTCGGAGACGGCGGCCCGCACGACGTTCGTGAGCGGGACCGGCATCCGCCAGGCCCGCCCCGGGGCGGCACCCGACAGGATGATCAGGCTCTCCGCGTGCCGGCGCATCCGGGTGGTCAGGTGGTCGAGACGGAAGAGGTCGCCGAGCTCGTTCGGGTCGTCGGCCCGCCGCTCCATCGAGTCGAGCAGGGTGAGCTGCTTGTGCACGAGGACCTGGCTGCGGCGGGCCAGGTTGACGAAGACGCCGGAGACCCCGCTGGCGAGTTCCGCCCGCTCGACGGCGGCGCTGAGCGCGGCCCTGTGAACGGTGCCGAGTGCCTCGCCGACCTGCGTGATCTCGTCCTCGGCCGGCGGCCCGGGCGGGGTCTCGGCGGCGACGTCGATCTCCTCGCCGGCCCGCAGCCGTTCCATCGCCCGCGGCAGTTTGCGGTGGGCGATCTCCAGGGCGGTGTTGCGCAGCGAGACGAGTTCGACGACCAGGACCCGGCCGATCCGGACCGAGATGACGAGGGAGGCGGCGACGGCCGCCAGGCCCAGCAGTACGGCGGCCCCCGCCGGGCTGATGGCCCCCTCGGCGAACGGATCGCCCCGGTCGGCGGCCGCGGCGTGCGCGGCCGCCTCGATCTCCTGCATCGAGGAGGCGATGCTGTTGTGGGCGGCCTCCCATCCGGCGGGAGCCCCGCGGCTCTCCTTGGCGGTGCCGGCGGCCAGCGCCCGGTCCTCGGCGCCGGTGAGGTCGGCGTAGGCGGCGCTCTTGGCCGCGGCCTGCCAGGCGTCCTGCTGGGCGGCGGGGAGGTCGCGGGCCGCGGAGTCGGTGAGCGCGCGCCGGGACTCGATGGCGCCGGTCAGCTGCCGAAGCGTTTCGGCTGTACGCGGGCCCGGGAGGCCGAGCAGCGCATCCTCCCGGGACAGCAGTTCCGCGGCACGGGCGAATTCGAGCAGGACCCGGGCGTCGGGGCCGAGTTCTGCCTGCTCCCCGCCGGTCAGGGAGCCGCCCACGGCGAAGGCGGCGTCGACCACGCGGGTGTAGATCGCGTAGGCCGCCTCGGGGGTGGCGCGGCGGGCGGTGATGTCCTTGCGGGACGATTCCAGGCCCTCGGCGGCGGCGACGAAGGCCTCCAGCCGCACCACGATGTCGGAGCGGTAGTCACCGGAGTCGGCGACGGTGTGGCGGTCGCCGAGTCGCAGCAGCCGGACGGCGGTGTCGGTGCGGCGGGCCTGCTGGTCGAGGGCGCCGGGGTCGGCGGCGGGGTCGGCGAGGAGACGGACGGCGGCGCGCCGTTCGGCCTGGAGCTCGGCGACGGCGGCGCCGACGGGGGTGCGTATCTCGGCGTCGACCTGGTGGACGCGGCTGAGGCGGGCCATGTCCTGGGCCGTGTTGACGGTGGCGAAGGCCCAGAGGGCGAGGAGGGAGACGACCGGGACCATCAGCAGCGAGACGATCTTCGCTCGGACGGTGGCGGGGCGCAGCCGCAGCCGCACCCGGCGTCCGCCCTCGCGCGCGGCGGCCGGGTGGGGCGGGTGGGTCCGGTGCTCGGCCGGTTCCTCGGCCGGCGGCCCGGCGTGGGCCCGGCGGCCGCGGGCCGGGGGCGCGGGCAGCCGCGGCGCCGCTGCTTCCGGTTTTCTGCGGGGTGTTCGCATGGGCTCCTCGTTCCGGGGCGGTGCCTACGGTTCGGTGCGGTACACGGTGCTGTGGGGGGCGGGCTGTGGAGGGGGGCGTGGGGGCGGGCGAGCCGCGGCGGTGCGACGCCGCGGGTCGCCCGGCTCAGTGGACGGTCACGGTGTTCTCCCCGAGGTGCCGGGCGGAGGCGGAGGCGGCCCGTTCGTCCACCGTGGGAGAGAGGGCGACGAAGGCGGCGGTGATGAACAGGTAGGAGCCCAGTCCGACGGCGAGCGGGAAGATGAACTGCATGGCGGTGGCGCCGGGCAGGGCCGTGTCCGAGGGGCTGACGCTGACGGCGACGGCCATCATCCCCGTGTAGTGCATGCTGCTGACGGCGGCGCCCATGACGAGCGAGGCGACGGCGACCGCCACCGGTGACTTGATGTTGAGCGCGGCCCACAGGGCCGCGGTCGCCGCGATCACGGCGATGGCGACGGAGAGTCCGACGGTGAGCGGATCGTAGGAGACCTCTCCGTGCAGCCGCAGGGCCGCCATGCCCAGGTAGTGCATGCTGGCGACGCCGAGTCCGGTGGTGAGGCCTCCCAGTACGAGGGAGCGGCCGCGCTCCTTTCCGTAGCCGACGGCGAAGACGCCGGCGCCGACGACGAGCACGGCGACGAGCAGGCTGAGGATCGTCAGCGGCACGTTGTAGTGGATCTCGGTGCCCGAGACCTCGAAGCCGAGCATCGCGACGAAGTGCATGGTCCAGATGCCGGTGCCGATGGCGGAGGCCGCGGTGAGGAGCCAGTTGCGGCGAGAGGATCCGGTCGCGGCGAGCGCGCGGACGGTGCAGCGCAGCCCGAGGGCGGCGCCGATCGATGCCATCACGTACGACAGCACGGGTGTCAGCCAGCCGTACGCGGCGTGGTCCAGATGTCCCAGGTGTCCCATGGCCACGGGACGCTAGTCCGGGTGAGGGCGCGAACAGGGGGCGCATTTCGAAAGCAGCTGGAACTGCTGGAATATGACAGAGCTACGTTCATCTCCGATCACACCACGTACCAGCTTGTACACCGTCCGCAGGCACGCGGGCGTGCGCCCGTGGGGGATCATGGGCGCATGAGCGAAGACCAGACACACGTGCAGGAGTTCTTCGGGGCGCGCGCGGCCGGCTGGGACCGGAAATTCCCCGGGGACGGGCCCGCCTTCGCCACCGCCGTGGCCGAATTCGGACTGCGGCCCGGTGACCGCGTGCTCGACGCGGGTTGCGGCACCGGACGGGCCATGACCCCCCTGCGGGCGGCGGTCGGACCCGGCGGGACGGTGCTCGGCGCGGACCTCACCCCGCAGATGCTGGCCGCCGCGCGGCAGGCCGGGCGGGACGCCGAGGGCACCCTGCTGCTCGCCGACGTGGCCCGGCTGCCGCTGCGCGACGAATCGCTCGACGCGGTGTTCGCCGCCGGACTCATCGCCCACCTGCCCGACCCGGAGGCGAATCTGCGCGAACTCGCCCGGGTGGTCCGCCCCGGCGGCCGGCTCGCGCTCTTCCACCCGATCGGGCGAGCGGCACTCGCCGCGCGCCACGGCCGCGAGCTGACCCCGCAGGACCTGCGGGCCGAGCACAACCTCGGCCCGCTGCTGACCGGTTCGGGCTGGGACATGACCTCGTACGCCGACGAGGACGACCGGTTCCTGGTGCTGGCCGTACGCCACCCGTGACACGAGCCCGTACGTCGGCCCCGCACCCGGGGCCCGCGGAGGTGCCCGGGATCAGGCCGGAGGCTGGGCCTCGGCCCCGGCGGGCCGGCGGGGATGCGGGACGGGGCAGCCACCCGAGCCGGGCACGGGGAACGTGCCGAGCTCACCCACGTCATAGCCGTCCGGGTAGCCCTTGATCTCCGGGTTCTGGCGGGCGTAGTGCGGGGCCCGGCGCGGGGGCAGCAGCCGTACCGCGCGGCCGCGCAGCCACAGGGCACCCTGGACCAGCCGCCGGACCGGGGGGCGCGGGGACGCGTACCGGAAGGCGTCCAGCAGCGACTCGTCGAGCAGGGCGAGACTGGCGCGCCGCACCGCGGGGGCGACCGGCGCGGGATACCAGGAGGCCATGAGGTCGAGAGTGGAGTCGGCGACCCTGCGGGCACCTTCGTCCCAGCCGAAGTGGGCCTCCTCGTATGCCTCCAGAGTGGCTTCGAACTCCTCGTACGAGCCCGGGATGTCGGTAATGCCCAGGTGTCGGCCGAGGGTGGCGTAGTAGTTCGCGCAGGCCCGGCGTTCGTGGTGGGTCAGCGGACGCCAGCCGTAGGCGTCCAGCCAGCGCGCCGGAATCACCACGAAGGTGCACAGGACATAGCGCATGTCCTCGTTCGAAATGTCGTAGCTGCGGTGCATCTGGTTGACACGGCGGATCGCGGTACGCGCGGTGTCGCTGTCGAAGCCGTGCTCGACGACCGCGTCCAGGAGCAGTGCGGTGTCGTCGTAGCGCTTCTGGGTCCGGTCGGTGAACTCGGCCGTCTCGGCCAGCAGGCCACCGATGCTCGGGACGGCATATGTCCGGAACAGGGCGAGTTCCAGGGCCCGGGTGAAGTCCCAGGGGAACTCATAGGTGGCGGTGAGCCGGTAGATGGCCAGGAAATCCTTGTCGGGGTCGAGACGGAGGATCTCCCTCAGCCGGTCGTAACGCTGCACCGGGTGTCCCTTTCTGTGGCGGGTCCCCAACTCTACGTGCAGGTAGCGGCCTTGGAAATCGAGGCCCGCAAGCTCTCGACGGGCGGGTTACCCGCTGGTTAAGGTGCGCCGACGAGAGAGCTACCAGGAGGCCAGGTGTCCGACGACGAGGGTGGCGGCTCGCTGTATGTGCTGACCGCCGTGCTGCTGACCCCGGCACAGTTCCCCGGCATCCTGGGTGACGACTTCCCCGAGGCCTGCTCCCTGCTGGGGGTGGCACCGGGCGGGGACGGGTACGGGCTGGTGCTCGGCCAGGACGAGGAGGGCGCGCGCTGGACGGTCGTCGTGGACGACGTCTCGCTCGTCGCCACGGCCATCGCCTCCTGGGACTGCGGGATGGAGTACGACCTGTCCCCAGACGAGCGGACGATCGTGGTCTCGCTGGCGGGCTGGCCGATGGAGCTGTCGGTGGCCGCGTCGGGAATCCCGGAGCCGCACGATCCGGAGCAGGGCGCGGACGGTACGGGGCGGGTGCCACTGGCGCCGCCCTCGGCGGAGGCGTGGGGCCCGGTGCAGCGGCGGATGGGCGCGGACC
This sequence comes from Streptomyces sp. NPDC054932, assembly GCF_053610205.1. NCBI lineage: Bacteria > Bacillati > Actinomycetota > Actinomycetes > Kitasatosporales > Streptomycetaceae > Streptomyces > Streptomyces sp. NPDC054932. The sequence continues at coordinate 84,044 of NZ_JBSGXU010000004.1, forward strand.
AGATCGCGCGCGAGTGGACGGACTGGCGCGAGCGCGTGGCCGCGGACGGCGGGGCGGCGGCCGCCGCGCACCCCGGGCTGGTGCGGGCGCTGGAGCAGGCCGTGGAGTACACGAAGACCCCGCCTCCGCCCGGCCGGGTACGGTCCTCGTTCGCCGGCGAGGGGGCCCGGACGCTGCGGGTCGACGGGCCGGGCTGGTCGCTGGTCGCCCGCACCGGCGAGGCTGCCTTCGTCCTGCTGGACGAGGCACCGAGCGAGGTGCTCACCGTCCCCCACGAGGGGGATCCGGACCTGCCGCACTTGCTGGCCGAACTGGACCGCATCGCGGTCCGTCCGTCGTGAGCTCGAGCGGCGGACCGCAGGGGGCGCCGGCCTCGATCCGCGACCGGCGCTGAGCGGTTACGGCGGCGTCCGCATTCCGGGCGCCGACCGTTCCGGCCCCCCAGGTCGAACGGAACCGGCCAATGGGACTGAAAATCGCTCTGGATCCCCTCCCTCCGGAATGATCGAATCGGCCAGTCACGCGGCTCAAAGGGTGCGCACCACACCCTCGCGGCTCATTCCACGACGGAGGCCATTCTTGAATTCCATGTCCTACCTGGACCTGCACCGGGAAGTCGCACAGGAAATCGACGCGGAGATCGAAACCGCACTGGAGCGGATCGGCCCACTGGCGAGCACGACCAGGAACTCGGTGGCCAAGCTCTTGGACCACCGCAAACTGAGACATCCCCTCTCGGTGCTGCCGCTGCTCGCGCACGCCATAGAGACCGGGAATCCGAGGCCGGCCATTCCGCTGTCCGCCGTCCACCTGCTGTGGTGGACCTCGGCCTGCTATCTCGACGACCTGGCGGACGCCAACGGCGCCTCCATCTCCGGTGAGCTCACCGAGAACGAAGCACTGCTCGCGTCCGTCATCACGGGAAACGCACTGCCCATTCAGATCCTTCTGGAGCAAGATCTCCCGGAGTCGGCGCGCAGCGCACTGATAACCGAGATCCTGAACGGCTGGATCATAGGCGTCGACGGCCAGATCGACGACATGCGCGGGGACATGTGCAGCGCCTCGCGGAAATCGGTGGTCGAGACGTATCGCGGCAAGTCCGGCGCACCGTTCGGAATGATCACCGCAATGGCCGCAATACTCTCGGGAACAACGGCCGCGAAGATCGAGTTGTGGCGGGAATTCGGCTACGTCTTCGGTATCCTGTGGCAGATTTTCAATGACCAGGAAGACATCTTGTCCGGCCGTGACGAGGACCTTCTCAACGGCACGGTGACCTACCTGCTGGCCTCGGTCATCGAGGACGCCTCGCCCGTGGCCAGGGAGCACATCCTGAACCTGTCCGCCGCCGCAGGGCGCTCACATCAAGCCAGATCGGAACTGGCGGGCCTGCTGCGGACACCCACCGCCCTCGACCGGTACCGCGCCGACATCGACGCCTTCCGCGCCGAGGGGTACCGCATCCTGGACGAACTGGGCGGCGACGAGACCTACTTGCCGGTGCTCCGGCACCTCGTGGACCACGCGTCCCAGATGCTGCTCGAGGCGGACCTGGCACCCGCCGTCGTGAGCGGGGCCGCCTGACCCGGCCGCCCGGGCGGGCCACACCTCCCGCGCGCCACCCCCGCTGAGCCGGCGCGCCCGGCACTCCCGCCCCACGGCCATGCCTGCCGGGCTCCGCACCGAAGCCGGAGCCCGGACAGGACCTGCGCCCGCGCCGCTGTCAGCGGCCGATCTGCTTCCTGGACATCCCCCGCAGGCGACGCCGCTGGGAGGAATCCAGCAGGAGGTAGGCGGCGGTCGGCACGCCGATCAGGACCAGCAGCCCCGCCCAGAACCCCACCGTCCAGAACAACACGATGGCTGCCACGACTCCGGCAACCGCGACCTTTCCGCTCGTGGACATCCGCGGACACCTCCTTCTGCCGTCGACCACTACCCCCTCAACGTGCCGTCGCGACCGCGCGTTCCCCGGCACCCGAACGGCCTTCGAAGTGACCCGGGTCACGGCCCGGCCCCCGCCGCCGGGCCCCTCGGTGGGGTACTCTCGGCCGCCCCGTACCCGGTAGTCAAGTTTGAGGAATGCGTGCTCTCCGAGATCTCCGGCCTCATCCACCACTCCGCTGTCTTTCTTCCCGCCGACCCGGCCCGCAACGGCCGAATCGCCCTGTGGCAGGCCGACGGCAAGACCCCCTCCGCCGCCATCGACACCGACGTCCGCTCCGACAACCGCTCCGGCGACCGCTCCGGCACCGGCACGAACACGGGCACCGGCACCGGCACCGGCGGTTTCGAGGAACTCACCGTCATCACCCCCGGCCTGCGCCGGTCCACCGTGATCGCGCTCGTTCTGTCCGTGGACGAGGCCCTGCCCCTGCTCACCCGCGCCCGGGCCGCCGTGTCCGAGGCCACCGACGCCGACACCGGCACCGCCGATGCCGGCCCCGCCACGGCGTTCTGGGGCGCCGCCGCGCTGCTCGCCCTGCGCTTCGCCGCGCGCGGGCAGCTCCTGCCCGGCCTGAGCCCCGCCGGTCACGACGCCTGGCGGATCGGGCCGCTGGAGGAGGCCGACCTCGACGAGGTCCGGGAGCTGGCCGCCGCCATGCCGCCCGCCGCCCACTGCGTACCGCTGGACACCGACGGGCCGCCCCGGCTGCCCGCGCCGGAGCCGCTGCTGCGGGCCTTCCTCGACGCCGTCGCCGACACCCTCCCCCGCTCGCCCGCCGCCCCCGCCGCCGCGGGCGGGCCCGCCTTCGCCGCCCGCCCGCCGCGCCTGCACCCCGAGCTGCGCGACTGGGCCGCCGAAGTGGCCGCCGGCCATGACGCCGGAGTACGGATCTCCCTGCGGATCGAGCTCGACGGCGCCCTCGACCGGGCCGCGGAGCGGGACCTCGACGCGGCCTCCGACGCGGCCTCCGAAGCCGCTCCCGCCTTCCGCGCCGTCCTCCAGATGCACAGTCTGGCCGACACCGCCCTCGTCGCCGACGCCGCCGACGTGTGGGCCGGATCCGGGGCCGCGGCGGCCGCCTTCCCGCCCGGCGCCCGGATGGACGCCCTGCGCGCCCTGCGCCGCGCCGCCCGGCTGTGGAACCCGCTCGCCCCGCTGCTGGGCGCGGCCGTCCCGGGCTCCGTCGAGCTCGCCGACGAGGAGGTCACTGAGCTGCTCGGCGAAGCCGCCGCCGCCCTGGCCGCCGACGGGGTCCAGGTGCACTGGCCGCGCGGGCTCCTGCGCGACCTGAGCGCCCGCGCCGTCCTCGGCTCCCGCGACACCGCCCGCGCCACCGACACGGCCGAAGGCGCCCTCCCGTCCGGCCTGCTCTCCCCCGGCGCCCTGCTCTCCTTCAGCTGGCGCCACGCCGTCGGCGACCAGGGCGATCTCACCCGCGCCGAACTCGACCGCCTCGCCGAGGCGAAGCGCCCCCTGGTCCGGCTGCGCGACCAGTGGGTCCTGGTCGATCCGGCCGAGGCCCGCCGGGCCCGCGCCCGCCAGGACCGCAAGATCGCGTCGGTGGACGCGCTGGCCGCCGTACTCACCGGTTCGGCCGAGATCGACGGCAAGCGGGTCGACGTAGCGGCCACCGGTCCGCTGGAAGGACTGCGGGCGCGCCTCACCGCCGACCCGGAGGAGGCCGACGCGCTCGGCGCACCGCCGGAGTTGCGGGCCACCCTGCGCGACTACCAGCTGCGCGGCCTGCGCTGGCTGGCCCGGATGACCTCTCTCGGCCTCGGTGCCTGCCTCGCCGACGACATGGGCCTGGGCAAGACCGTGACGCTCATCGCCCTGCACCTGCATCGCAACCGGCCCGAGCACCCCGGTACCGCCGGGCCCACCCTGGTGGTGTGCCCGGCCTCGCTGCTGGGCAACTGGCAGCGGGAGATCGAGAAGTTCGCCCCCGGCACCCCCGTGCGCCGTTTCCACGGACCGGGCCGCAGCCTCGCGGGGCTCGCCGGAGGATTCGTCCTCACCACCTACGGCACCATGCGCCTGGATGCGCCCGAACTCGCCGCCACCGGCTGGGGCATGGTGGTGGCCGACGAGGCCCAGCACGTCAAGAACCCGCGATCCTCCACCGCCAGGGCCCTGCGCACCATCCCGGCCCCCGCCCGCGTGGCCCTGACCGGCACTCCCGTGGAGAACGACCTTTCCGAGCTGTGGGCCGTCCTCGACTGGACCACGCCAGGGATCCTGGGCCGGCTCGGCACCTTCCGCTCCCGCTACGCCGAACCCGTCGAGAGCGGCCGCGACCCCCAGGCCGCCGCCCGGCTGGGGGCGCTCGTACGGCCGTTCCTGCTGCGCCGCAAGAAGTCCGACCCCGGCATCGCGCCCGAGCTGCCGCCCAAGACCGAGACCGACCACACCGTCACGCTCAGCCGCGAACAGACCTCGCTCTACGAAGCCGTCGTGCGCGAGACCCTCGCCGCGATCTCGGAGGCGGACGGCATGGAGCGGCGCGGTCTGGTGGTCAAGCTGCTGACCTCCCTCAAACAGATCTGCAACCACCCCGCCCACTACCTGCGGGAGCACGGCCCGGCAGAACCCGGTGCCAAGGAAACCGGCGCCAGGGAACCCGGTGCCAAGGAGACCGGTGGCGCCCGCTCCGGAAAGCTGGAGCTCCTCGACGAACTCCTCGACACGATCCTGGCCGAGGGCGGCTCGGCCCTGGTCTTCACCCAGTACGTGGCGATGGCCAGGATCCTGGAGAAGCACCTCGCCGGGCGCGGCATCGCCTCGCAGCTGCTGCACGGCGGGACCCCGGTGCCGCGCCGCGAGGAGCTCGTCGACCGTTTCCAGGCGGGTGAGGTGCCCGTCTTCCTGCTGTCCCTGAAGGCGGCCGGCACCGGGCTGAACCTCACCCGCGCCGGGCACGTCATCCACTTCGACCGCTGGTGGAACCCGGCCGTCGAGGAACAGGCCACCGACCGCGCCTACCGCATCGGCCAGACCCAGCCCGTGCAGGTGCACCGGATCATCGCCGAGGGCACCGTCGAGGACCGGATCGCACAGCTCCTGGAACGCAAACGCGCCCTCGCCGACGCCGTCCTCGCGGGCGGCGAGAGCGCGCTGACCGAACTGACCGATGCCGAACTGGCCGAACTCGTGGCGCTGCGCCCCACGCGCGCGGGGAGTGAGCGATGAACACCCGGGACCGAGACCCGTACGAGAAGACCTTCCCGGCCCTGCCGCCCACCCCCGGCCGCGGCTTCGCCCGCACCTGGTGGGGTCATTCCTGGCTGCGCGCCCTGGAGGACAGCGCGCTCGACGGGACGCAGGTCAAACAGGGCCGCCGGTACGCCCGCTCGGGCGCGGTCGGCGCGGTCTCGGTGCGTCCCGGCGGGCTCACCGCGGTGGTGCGCGACCCGGACGGGACGGCGCACCGGACGGACGTGCTGGTGCAGGAGTTCACGGAGGCGCAATGGGACCGTCTGCTGGGTCTGGCCGCCGCCGAGGCGGGGCACATCGCGGCGCTGCTGGACCGTGAGGTCCCGCCGGAGCTGGCCGAGGACGCGCAGGCCGCCGGGGTGGAACTGCTGCCCGGCATAGGGGACCTCGATCCGCGCTGCGACTGCGGCGAGTGGGACCACTGCGCGCACACGGCCGCGCTCTGCTACCAGGTGGCCCGGCTGCTGGATCAGGATCCCTTCGTGCTGCTCCTGCTGCGGGGCCGGGGCGAGCGGGAGCTGGTGGACGAACTGGAGGAGCGGAGCACGGCGGAGGCCGAGGCGGAGGCGCCGCGGGCGCCCTCCGACGAGGGGGTCTTGGCTGCGGAGGTCTTCGCGGCGGGATCCGTCCGGCCGCCGCTGCCCCCGCCACCGGGACTGCCGGACGCTCCGGGCCAGCCGCCGACGCTGGACACCGAGGCCGACCCGGAGCCGCACCTCGACGTGGACGCGGTGGAGTTCCTGGCGCAGGCGGCCGCGGCCGAGGCCTGCCGGCGACTTGCGGAGGCACTGGCTCCGGGCCACGCCGGTCGCGCCCCGACGGCCCCGCTCACGGTCGCCGAAGACGCTGTACGACTCACCGCCGAGGCCGGTGACTTCCGGGTCGGGTCCCGCCTGGCGGCGGCTACCGGGCGCAGCCGGGCCGACATGGAACTGGCCGTACGCGCCTGGGGCTTCGGCGCGGCCCCGGGCCTCGCGGCGCTGGAGGACGACTGGACGCCCGACCGGACCACGCTGGCCCGCGCCCGCGCGGCCCTGGCCGCGGCCTGGGCGGACGAGGAGCCGCCGGTGCTCCGCCGGGTCCGCGCCCGCTGGACGCAGGCGGGCACCGACCGCCAGCTCCGGCTGGGCCGGGAGGGGCGCTGGTGGCCGTACCGCCGCGAGGCGGGGCGGTGGATCCCGTCGGGCCCCTCGGCCCCGGACCCGGGCTCGGCGCTGGAGGCCGATCCCGCCCGGTGAGGTTTCGGCCCGCGGGGGCCGATGTACCGCGGGCGCCCTGGCCGACGTACCGCTTGCCCGGACCCGACGGCGGGACGACGATGGGGGCGCTCCGTACCGCGGTACCACGGGAGGGTGTGATGGGCGATCCGTCGGTGGCGCTGCCGGGCGGTGCCGATCCGGCCGCGCGCACGCGCGAACTGCGGCGTGCCCATGCCGCTTTCACCCGGGACGGGCGGGTCGAGGACCCGGTCCGGGCGGTCATCGCGCGGTCCTGGCGGCGGTGCGCGCGAGCCCGGCTGAGCCCGGAGTGCGCACCCCGGGTGGAACTCACGGAGGCCGAGCTGCGGTCGTACCGCGAGGAGCACCCGCTGGCCCGGGTGATGCCGCTGTTCCGGGATCTCGTCGGGGCGTTCGCCGCCCACGGGGCGCATCTGCTGGCGGTGTGCGACGCTCGGGGCAGCCTGCTGTGGGTGGAGGGCGAACCGGGCACCCTGCGCCGGGCCGAGGGCCTCGGCTTCGTCCCGGGTTCGCGCTGGGCGGAGGCGGCGATGGGGACCAACGCCCCCGGGACGGCGGTCGCGACGGGAGAGCCCGTGCAGGTCTTCGGGGCCGAGCACTTCAGCCGCCGGGTGCACCCGTGGACCTGCGCTGCGGCTCCGGTGCGGGATCCACGGACGGGCAGGCTGCTGGGCGCGGTGGACATCACCGGCGGCGACGGCCTCGCCCATCCGCACTCCCTTGCCTTCGTGCAGGCCGTGGCCCGGGCGGCGGAGGACCGGTTGACCCTGCTCGAACCGGTCCCGCCGGCCGCCGGGGACACCCTTGCCGCTCTCGGCCGGGACGAGGCCCTGCTCGTCACCGCCGGCCGCAAGGTCCGGCTGGGACGTCGGCACAGCGAGATCATGGCGCTGCTCGCGCACCGCCCCGAGGGCCTGTCGGGCCAGGAGCTGGCGATCGCCCTGTACGAGGACGAGTCGGTGTCACCGGTCACGTTGCGCGCCGAGATCTCCCGGCTGCGCGCTCTGCTGGGGCCGTCGGCGCCGCTGTCGCGCCCGTACCGTACGGCCGCTCCGCTGGACGCGGACTTCACCGCCCTGACCCGGCAGTTGGCCGGCGGGGCCGTGTCCGCGGCCCTGCACCACTACCCGGGGCCCCTGCTGCCGGCCTCCACCGCGCCCGGCATCGTCCGGCTGCGCCGCCGGATCGAGGACCAGGCGCGGGCCGCGGTGATCGCGCGCGCCGACGCCGGGCTGCTCACCGACTGGGTGTGCAGCCCGTGGGGCGCCGACGACCCGCAGGCGTGGCGGGCACTGGCGGCGGCGCTGCCGCCGGAGCGCCGGCCGGCCGCACTGGCCCGCGTACACGCCCTGGACCGTGAGCTCGGCGCGCACCCGGACCCTCGCGGGAGGCGTGCAACGTATCCGCAACCTGCTCGCTCCTAGCCTCCGTCCGAGCGCTGTCCGACGGCGGCCGGCGCCCGGCAAGGGGAGGACATCATGGCCCGATACGCTGCGCCCGGTACCGAGGGGGCGCTCATGTCGTACGCGTCCCGCTACGACCACTTCATCGGCGGCGAGTACGTCCCGCCCGCCCGCGGCCGGTACTTCGAGAACCCCTCCCCCGTCAACGGCCGGGTCTTCACGGAGGTCGCGCGGGGCACCGCCGAGGACGTGGAGCGGGCGCTGGACGCGGCCCACGCGGCGGCGCCCGCATGGGCGCGCACCTCGGTCACCGAGCGGTCGTCGGTCCTGCTGCGCATCGCGGACCGGATGGAGCAGAACCTGGAGGCCCTCGCGGTCGCGGAGACCTGGGAGAACGGCAAGCCGGTACGGGAGACCCTGGCGGCGGACCTGCCCCTGGCGATCGACCAGTTCCGGTACTTCGCGGGCGCCCTGCGCGCGCAGGAGGGCGCACTCAGCCAGCTCGACGACGACACCGTCGCCTACCACTTCCACGAACCGCTGGGCGTGGTCGGGCAGATCATCCCGTGGAACTTCCCGATCCTGATGGCGGTGTGGAAGCTGGCTCCCGCGCTGGCGGCCGGGAACACGGTGGTGCTGAAGCCCGCCGAGCAGACCCCGGCGTCGGTGCACTACTGGCTGAGCCTGGTGGCGGACCTGCTGCCCCCGGGCGTGGTCAACATCGTCAACGGCTTCGGGGAGGAGGCGGGCAAGCCGCTCGCGTCCAGCCCGCGGGTGGCGAAGATCGCCTTCACCGGGGAGACCGCCACCGGGCGGCTGATCATGCAGTACGCGGCCGAGCACCTGAAGCCGGTCACCCTGGAACTCGGCGGGAAGAGCCCGAACCTCTTCTTCGACGACATCTGGTCGACGGACGACGACCTGCGCGACAAGGCCCTGGAGGGCTTCACCATGTTCGCCCTCAACCAGGGCGAGGTGTGCACGAGCCCGTCGCGCGCCCTGATCGAGCACGGCCGGTACGGGGAGTTCCTGGAGGCGGCGGTGGCCCGCACGGAACTGATCGTGCCGGGGCACCCGTTGGACACGGACACGATGATCGGGGCGCAGGCCTCCGAGGAGCAGCTGAAGAAGGTCCTGGCGTACGTGGAGATCGGCCGGCGGGAGGGTGCGAAGGTCCTCACGGGCGGCGAGCGGCAGGAGCTGGAGGGCGACCTCGCGGGCGGCTTCTACGTCGCGCCGACCGTCTTCGAGGGCGACAACCGCATGCGGATCTTCCAGGAGGAGATATTCGGGCCGGTGGTGTCCGTGACCTCCTTCCAGGACTTCGACGACGCCGTACGCATCGCGAACGACACGGCGTACGGCCTGGGCGCGGGGGTCTGGACCCGGGACATCAACACGGCCTACCGGGCGGGGCGTGCGATCCAGGCGGGCCGGGTGTGGACGAACTGCTACCACGCGTATCCGGCGCATGCCGCTTTCGGCGGATACAAGCAGTCGGGCATCGGCCGCGAGACCCACAAGATGATGCTGGAGCACTACCAGCAGACGAAAAACCTCCTGGTCTCCTACTCCCCCAAGAGGCTCGGCTTCTTCTAGAGCCTGAAAGACGGCGCCTGACCTGGGCTTTCGCCCGCCAGGCGCCGTCGGCTCGACCCGCTCGACACGGGCGTCAACTCTTCTGTTCCTCCCGGTTACCCAGCCCCTCTCCCACGGTCGAGGTACGCGTCAGCCGACCCGAAGACCGACCGCCAGCGTCAGCTCGAGGACCCGGTGTGGCGATGCGAGATCCGGAAACAGCTGCCGCAGCTGCGACATCCGGTACCGGACGGTCTGAGGATGGACGAACAACGCCGCCGCAACCTCGTCCCGCCTGCCGTGGTGAAGCAGCCAAGCCCGCAACGTCTCCTCCAGCCGCCGTGCGGTCGCGACAGGCAAGGTCCGCAACGGTGCGAGGGCTCGGGCCCGCAGGTCCGCGAACGCGTCCGCGTCGGCGCTCAGCACCAGCTCGGGCAGGTGGTCCTCGGTGTCGCGGATATCGGAGGAGAGGGAACGCGCGCGTGCGGCTCGTGCGTACGAGGCGGACGCACGGGTCCATGGCCGGGCCGGGCCGACCACGGCGGTGCGGTCGGTCAGCTGCCGCAAGAGATGCGACCGGTCGGCATCGGGGACGAGCAGCACGCCGAAGGCGTCCGGCAGATCGTCGAGGACGAGGGTGCTCGGGTCGAGCGCGCGGTAGGCAGGCCGGGCCTGGGCGGCGGGCAGCAGGACGGCGGTCAGCGAAACCGGAGGCTGCCACCCGGCCCGTTGAACAGAGGCCAGCAGCACGTCCGGGCTCGCGCCGGCGAGGAGGTCGCGGGCCAGGTGTTCCAGGTGGCGCTCATGGTCCCGGCCCCGGGCAGCCAGTTCGTCGGCGTGGCCCGCGGCGCTCGCGGCGGAGAGCTCGTCGATGTAGGCGAAGGTCAGCTCGGCGAACTTGGCGACCTCGGCGGCGGGCAGACCTGCGGGTACGGCACCCGCCGCCAGGCATCGCCAGGCCACGCGGGCGCCGACGCGGTAGGCGCTGAGCAGGGCGTCCATCGAGCGCCCGTCGCGCACCTCGCCGCGGCCCAGCTCGTAGGCCGCGTCACCGGCGTCGCCGCCTGTGGCGGTCCCGCTCGCGAGGTCCAGGTAGTGCCCCAGGGCGGTGCGGACCGCTCGGCGGATGGTGACGCCCATGCGGCCCGAAAGGGCGTTGGCGTAGGGAGGGACCTCGTCGATGATCGCCTGGACGACCTCGTCGGCGGTGGTCCTCAGCCCGGCCCGGATGGCGGTGACCGTCGCCTGCTCCAGGACCAGTTCGGTGACCCTCCGGATTGGATGGCTCATTTTTTATTCCCTGCGAACAATCCAGCTGACCAAATTTACGTCTTGCGGTCAGGACTTTACGCCCTGAGGCGCATCAAGCTGGGGTCATGACGAGTACAACCCTCCGCAGTGGGGCGTGGAAACTGCTGGAGATGATCACGACGCCGCTGCTGCCGTCGGACTACCTCGACCTGGTCAGCCCGCTGCGTGCGGGCGCTGACCTGCGTGGGCGCATCGAGGCCGTGCACCCCGAGACGGCTGACGCCGCGACCATCGTGATCAGGCCGGGAAGGGGCTGGCGCGGTCACAGGGCCGGTCAGTACGTGCGGATCGGGGTCGACGTCGACGGGAGGCGCCTGTGGCGCGCCTACTCCATCACCTCGCCGACGAACCGCCAGGACGGCCGCGTCACGATCACCGTGAAGGCGATCCCGGACGGCAAGGTCAGCAACCACCTGGTCCGCAGGGCGAAGCCCGGCACGCTGGTCCAGCTCGACCAGCCGACCGGTGACTTCGTACTGCCGCAGGCCAAGCCCGCCAAGGTGCTCTACCTGACGGCCGGCAGCGGCATCACGCCCGTGATGGGCATGCTGCGCGACATCGAGTTCGACGACGTCGTCATGGTCCATTGCGCGCCACAGCCGCAAGACGTGATCTTCCGCAACGAACTGCACGACCTGGTCGCGGACAAGAAGCTGCGGCTCACCGAGGTGCACACCGACACGGACGGCGTGCTCGACATCGCCCGTCTCGACGAACTGGTACCCGACTGGGCCGAGCGCGAGACCTGGGCCTGCGGGCCCGCGGGCCTGCTCGACGCCGCCGACGAGTTCTGGAGCGAACACGGCGTCGAAGAGCGGCTGCACACCGAACGCTTCCGCGCCGGCATCGTCGTCGCCGGTGACGGCGGCGAGGTCACGTTCAGCGCCACCGGCAGGACCGTCGACGCGGACGGCGCCACGCCGTTGTTGGACATCGGCGAGGAGGCCGGCGTGCTCATGCCGTCCGGCTGCCGCATGGGCATCTGCTTCGGCTGCGTCACGCCGCTCAAGGCGGGCGCCGTTCGCGACCTGCGCACCGGCGAGATCACCGAGGCCGAGCCGGGCGTCCTCATCCAGACCTGTGTGTCCGCCGCGGCGGGCCCCTGCGACATCGAACGGTAGGAGCACCTTGACCGCCATCGACCCCACCGCCCACCTCACTGCGGAGCAGATCGAGGAGCTCGGCCGCGAGCTGGACGCGATCCGCGACGAGGTGATCGCCGGCCGCGGCGAGAAGGACGCCGCCTACATCCGGAAGGTCATCTCGGCGCAGCGCACGCTCGAGCTGGTCAGCAGGGGCGTGCTGCTGTTCTCGTTCTTCCCGCCCGCATGGCTGATCGGCACCGCCGGTCTGTCCGTGGCGAAGATCATGGACAACATGGAGATCGGCCACAACATCCTGCACGGCCAGTGGGACTGGATGCGAGACCCGAAGATCCACTCCACCACCTGGGAGTGGGATCACGTCTCGCCGGCCGACCAGTGGAAGCACTCGCACAACGAGCTGCACCACACGTACACCAACGTGATCGGCAAGGACAACGACCTCGGCTACGGCATCATGCGCGTCGACGAGGACCAGAAGTGGCACCCGTTCCACCTCGGCCAGCCGCTGTGGAACTTCATCAACGCCTGCTTCTTCGAGTACGGCATCGCAGCGTACGACCTGGAGCTCGGCAAGAACCTGCACAAGCGCCGCCGCAAGGACCCGGAGTTCCGCGCGCGGGCCAAGGCCGTGGGCCGCAAGATCCGCAAGCAGGTGCTCAAGGACTACGTGATCCACCCCCTGCTGTCGGGCCCGTCGTTCCTCACCACGCTCGCCGCCACGTTCACCGCGAACCTGGTCCGCAACATCTGGTCCCACTCGGTGATCATGTGCGGGCACTTCCCCGAGGGCGTGCAGGTCTTCGAGCGCCGGTCGATCAAGGGCGAGACGCGCGGCCAGTGGTACCTGCGCCAGATGATGGGCTCGGCGAACATCAGCGGCAGCAGGGCCATGCACTTCATGACCGGCAACCTGTCGCACCAGATCGAGCACCACCTGTTCCCGGACCTGCCGAGCAACCGGTACGCCGAGGTCGCGGTGAAGGTGCGCGCGCTGTTCGAGAAGTACGAGCTGGAGTACGTCACCGGGCCCCTGCCCAAGCAGGTGTTCTCCGCGTGGCACAAGGTCTTCCGGCTCTCGCTGCCGAACAAGAAGCCCAAGGTCAAAACGCCGGACCGCGAGCAGGAGCTCGTCGCTGCCTGAATCAAGATCCGGTGTCGTTTTGCCTGGTCAGCATGGGTGCAGGTGCTGTACCACCAGCGGACGAAGAACCTCCTCGTCTCGTACTCCCCGAAGAAGCTCGGGTTCTTCTGAGCGTCGTCGGAAGCCACATCGGCTCCCTCCCCCGCTCCGCTCCGATCACCGAGCCTCATCCCGGCATCCTCGGTGTCGCTCCACGTGTCGGCGATCGGATCTTGTCCGTCGGGCCCGCGGCGTCCGGTGCCGGGCGGCGCGGGCCCGGCAGGATCCGAAAGAGACGGCCTAGTCGGCGGCCCGGCGCCTGCCGCGCCGGCGGCGCGGGTACGGGAAGAGCCGTGGCGAGCGTTTGGCGGCCAGGTCCTCGGCCCAACCGAAGGTCAGCACCAGCAGGCCGAGCAGCGGGATCGCCACCAGCAGCGTGAACCACTGGCTGCTCAGCAGCCACTGGAAGTTCGCGTAGACGAAGGGGACGCTCCAGAGCGGGTCGATCAGCGGGATGGCGGCCACCAGGGCGACCTGGTGCCAGAGGTAGACGCTGACGGCGCGTGCGTTGAGCAGGCCGACCAGGCCGTTCCAGCGTTCCAGCCGTCTGGGCCACTGCTCCCAGGACGGGCTGATGTGGAGCAGGATGGCGACGAAACCGAAGGACCACAGTGCCTGGGCGATCGGCCAGGACTCGATGTCGGTCGCCACGGTCGGATCGACCGGACGGGTCTGCAGGTACCAGAAGCCGGCCACCATGATCAGCGGTGCGACGGACGGGAGTACGTACTGCGGGATCTTCTTGAGCAGCCCCTCCTGGTGGGCCATGCCGAGGATCCAGCAGGCCCCGAAGGTGGCGAAGTCGTTGGCGGTCTCCCAGACCCGGCCGTAGACGAACTCCTGGTCGACGAAGAACGCGTTCATGACGATCACCGTCGCCAGCGGAGCGGACAGCGTCACCAGCGGAAAGCGTCGCAGTGCCCGGAGCATCAGCGGCGAGAGCAGGACGTACCAGAGGTAGGCCCGGAGGTACCAGAGCGGGACGATGATCTGCGCGGCCCAGGTGTGTTCCACGAGCTGGAAGCCGGACAGCTCGTCCGCGTACGGCGGGGTGCTCAGCGGCAGGATCCAGAAGGCCAGCTTGGACCACCACCAGGTGGGGTGGCCCTCGGAGAGGGGGCCCCAGCTGGCGAGGATCTGGAGGGCGATCATGACGGCGCCGAACAGCCACATCGGCGGCAGCAGCCGGCGCAGTCGGCCGCGGATCACACCGGAAGCGGGACGGCTGAGCGAGCGGGCCATCAGCGAGCCGGCCAGCGCGAACATCACGCCCATCGACGGGAAGACGAGGGGCAGCCAGAACCAGCCGAAGTTGTGGTAGAGCACCACGCGGCCCAGGGCCAGCGCGCGCAGCAGGTCGAGATAGCGGTCCCGGCCGCCCTTGCGCCGGGACGGCGCCTCCGGCTCCTGCGCCTGCTCCTGCGCCTGCTCCTGTCGCAGCACGGCGGGGACCCTCAGCCGGACGGTGTCGTGGGTGCGCCCGAGGTCGACGGATGCGGTCACGGTCAGGCCTCCACGGGTACAGCGACCTCGCCGGTGCGCCGGAGCTTCTGCCACCGCAGCCGGCCTCCGGTCATCGCCGTGATCGCGGACTGCAGCAGGACGATGTACATCAGCTGGCGGTAGACCAGTTGCTGGATCGGCAGGCTGATCAGATGCCAGGGCTTCTCACCGTCGAGCCGGAAGGCGTACCAGGACAGTGCGGCCTGGAGCAGAATGAAGCCGCCCCAGCTGGTGAGGGTGATCGGGGCGTCCCCGAACAGCACGCCGTACAGCAGGAACAGGTCGACCAGCGGCGCCAGCAGCGGCGCGACCACTCCGAACAGCACGACGAGCGGCAGCCCGAGTCGGCCGAACCGTCCGGCCGGGCCGCGGGAGGTCACCGCGCCGCGGTGCTTCCACATCGCCTGCATGCTGCCGTAGCTCCAGCGGTACCGCTGGGACCAGAGCTGCTGGAGGGTGGCGGGAGCCTCGGTCCAGGCGCGGGCGTGCTCGGCGTAGACGATCCGCCAGCCGTCGCAGAGCACCGCGATGGTGATGTCGGTGTCCTCGGCGAGGGTGTCGTCGCTCATCCCGCCGACCCGCCGCAGGGCCTCCTTGCGGAACGCGCCGACGGCGCCGGGGATGGTCGGGATGACGCCCAGCATGTCGTACATCCGGCGGTCCAGGTTGTGGCCGAGGACGTACTCGATGTGCTGCCAGGCACCGATCAGGCTGTCGCGGTTGCCGACCTTGGCGTTGCCCGCGACCGCGCCGATCGCCGGGTCGCCGAAGGGCTGGACCAGCTCACGCACGGTGGACGGCTCGAAGACCGTGTCGCCGTCCATCATCACGACGATGTCGTACGAGGCTGCCGCGATACCGGTGTTGAGCGCGCTGGACTTGCCGCCGTTGACCTTGCGGATCAGCCGTACGAACGGCAGGCCCATCGCCTCGACGATGTCCGCGGTGCCGTCCGTCGAGCCGTCGTCGATGACGATCACCTCGATCGGATGGTCGCAGGCGGCCAGGGAGTTGAGGGTATTGGCTATGCACTCGCGCTCGTTGTAGGCCGGGACCAGTACGGTGACCGGCTCGGTGACCGGCGGTCCCCAGGCGTCCCGCCGCTTGGAGCGGCGGGCGTGGATCGGTGCGAGAACGAGCATCAGCGCGAACCGGCCGAAGTTGAGGAAGCCGACGAGGGCCAGCAGCGCGACCAGCACCGGCAGCGTGTGCACGGCGAACTGGGTGGCCCAGATGAATCCCTTGCCGGCCCACAGCTGGAAACCGTGCACCGGCACGGTTGCGCTGGAGGCGCCGAGTGCCTCGGAGATGGTGGTGAAGCGGTAGCCCTGGGCCTGCAGCTTGTCGATGATCTGTACGAGCGCGGCGATGGTCTGGGTACGGTCACCACCCGCGTCGTGCAGCAGGATCAGTGCGCCCGCCCCGGGCTTGGCCGGCATCGCCGCGTTGACGATCGCGTCCACGCCGGGGCGCTTCCAGTCGTCGGTGTCGCGGTCGATGAACGCGGTGAGGTAGCCGCGCGCGCCCACGTACTTGATCACCGGATAGTTCCAGTCGTCCATCGCGGTGGCGTCGGAGGAGTAGGGCGGGCGGAACAACGCGGAGTGGACGCCCGCGACGCCGGCCAGCGCCAGCTGCGTCTGCGCCAGCTCCCAGCTGATCCTGGCGTGGGACTGGTACACCAGATCGGGGTGGGTGAAGGTGTGCACGCCGACTTCGTGGCCGCCCGCGACGATCTGCCGGATCAGCTCCGGGTTGCGCGTGGTCATGGCGCCGGTCACGAAGAAGTCCGCACGGACGTTGCGGGCCGCGAGCACCTCCAGGATCTTCGGGGTCCACTCGGGCGAGGGACCGTCGTCGAAGCTCAGGACCGCGGTGCGGTCCGGGATGCGGTAGCTCACGGGATGCTCGTTCTTGCTGCCCCGCGCGTCGATGATCGGACCGCCCTTGAGCAGGTTGCCCGGCACGGTCGTCTTGTCGACCGAGATCGCGATCCGGGAATCGTGGAACGCCTCGTTGGTGGCGAGGCCGCGCAGGACGAGGAGCGCGAGCAGGCAGGCCAGCAGGGACAGCGGCATGAAGAAGCGCAGCGGCGGCGCGGCCAGTCGGCGCGGCCTCAGCAGGGACTGCCGGCGGCGCTGGTGGCGGGACAATGACGCTCCTGGAGATGGGTGGTGCGGACGATCAGGGGTGCTTGGCCGGTCGGCCGGAGGACGCCGGCCCGCGCGGCACGGGGGTCGCGGTCTTCGATGCGGTCGCCGCGTTCCTCGGTGTGGTGGCCGAGGCCTTCGATGTGGTGGCCATCGTCTTCGGTGTGGTGGCCGAGGCCTTCGCCAGCGGTGCCGCAGAGCGCGTGGCCGTCCGGGGCGCGGACGACGGGGACGCCGGGGACGCCCGGCCGGGCGACAGCGACGGGACGGGTGTGGGCGACGGGGCGGCCGGCCGTGAGGGCTGCACCGGTATGCCCATCGCCGGGGCGTCCGCCTGCACCCCGATCAGACTGCTGCCCATGGCGACCGCCAGGACCGCGCCGACCACCGAGACCGGCCAGCCGAAGCCCCGCAGCAGACGACCGCGCAGACCCGACTGGTCGACGAATACCGGCGCGGGATCGGATTCCCGAATATTTGACTCAGACATGTCAGGCTCCGCCCGGCGCGCGGGTCAGCGGTCGATGGAATTGATGATTGCGCGCACCTTGCGACGCCTTTCGGCGCAGGGCAGGTAGACCGCAGGACAGCAGGACAGCAGGACGAACGCTAGTGCACCGGCCTGAAGCGAATTTGGCCCGATGTATGCATTTGGTGCGATCTGCTCAGGTGTCGTAATCGGATCGAAATGCCAATTGGGCATACCGATCAGTAAGCGAGACGCAGAATCTCCGGGTACTGATCAATCGCTTGCGGGACACCCTCCGAGTCGGCACTAAGATGCCCCCTCGTGTGATCAGTCATTTGATCTTCACGTAAAAAGGGCGTGTCCAGGTAC
Organism: Streptomyces sp. NPDC054932; assembly: GCF_053610205.1. Classification (NCBI taxonomy): domain Bacteria; kingdom Bacillati; phylum Actinomycetota; class Actinomycetes; order Kitasatosporales; family Streptomycetaceae; genus Streptomyces; species Streptomyces sp. NPDC054932. The sequence goes on from NZ_JBSGXU010000004.1 coordinate 101,515, forward strand.
CGCCCCTACGCCCGAAGGAGCCCGTGTGAGCCAGCCCCGCCGCACCTCTCGTCGCCACGTGTGGACCGTGCTCACGCTCCCCGCCCTTATGTGCGTACTCGCGGCGTGCTCCGGCGGCCCCGCATCCGGCGGGGATGCCGATGCCGGCGCCCCCAGCGCCTCGCCGACCCCGTCCGGACCTCCGGGAACCCTGTTCGACAACTTCCACTACAGCGGCTCCGACGACCCTGCGCTGACCGCCAACGGCTGGGAGGTCCGTGACGGCGCGGGCAGCCCGGGGATCAAGGACACCTGGTCCAGCGCCGGCGCCGCCTTCCCCTCCGACATCACCGCCCAGGGGGGCAGGGTCCTGCAGCTGCAGGCTTCCACCGACGGCACCAAGCAGGGCACCAGGCAGGTCGAGGTGCAGAGCACCGGCACCCCCCTCTTCACGGGGACCTATGCCGCTCGGGTCCACCTCAGCGACAGGCCCTCGAGCGGTCGCAACGGCGACCACGTCGTCCAGACCTTCTTTCCGATTTCCTCCTCGGAATCCTCGGCGAACTACAGCGAACTCGATCACGAGTACCTGCCGAACGGCGGCTGGGGTTCGGTGGGTTCGCGACTCGACAACGTCAGCTGGCACAAGGCCGATCCGCCGGACCGGGTCAGCCGCACGTTCAAGCAGCGCCTCGAGGGTTGGCACATCATGATGATCACCGCCGTGAACGGAAAGGTCACCTATTCCCTGGACGGCAAGGAGCTTTTCACCAGCTCCGGCAAGTACGTCCCGCGCGAGAAGATGGACATCCATTTCAGCAACTGGTTCATCGACCTTCCCTTCACCGGCGGTCCGCGCACATGGGACATGAAGGTCAACTGGTTCTACTACAAGGCCGGTGAAGCTGTTTCCCAGGCGGAGGTCCAGAAAACGGTGGACGGCTTCTACAGTGGCGGCACCAATTACATCAACACTGTGCCGAAGTCCTGACCCCAGTCAGGACTTTGGCGGCCCTTCCCCCCCACACTGGCGCCGGGGCCGCCCGCCCGAGACCTTCGCCGCCGTCCCGCTGGACGAACAACTCCCGGCCCCTGCCCTGCTCGTCCTCTCCGTAGGGAGTCAGGTGGGGGTGTGGGCCGTTTTGTTCGTTGTGGTGCCGTCGTCTTCGCCCTGGACCTCCGACGCAGCAGGCTGTTGCGGAGCGGGCGGGGTGCGGATCAGCAACGCGACCAGCACGGCCAGGGCGCCGAGCACGGCGCCGATGCCGAATCCCCACTGGATGCCCGTGGCGAGGGCGCCGGTGGCGTCGGCGCCCTCGGCTGCTGCCGTGGCGGCGTGTCCCGACATGACGCTGATGACCAGGGCGGTGCCGGCGGCGGCCGCGACCTGTTGGAGCGAGCCCAGGATGGCGGAGCCGTGGGGGTAGAGGTGCGGCGGCAGTACGGACAGGCCGGAGGTGAAGACGGGGGTGAAGACGAACGCCATGCCCGCACTCAGGGCCACGTGGAGGGCGAGCACCAGCCACGGCGAGGTCTGTTCGTCCGTGAGGGCGAACAGCGCGAGGCAAAGCGCTGTGAGTCCGGCTCCGGGTACGACCAGGCGTGGTGCGCCGAGCCGGTCGTAGAGCTTGCCGACCTGCGGTCCGAGCAGGCCCATGGTCAGGCCGCCGGGGATGAGGAGCAGCCCGGTCTGCAATGAGGTCAGGCCGCACACCTCCTGCAGGTAGATCGGCAGCAGGATGAACGTACCCATGAGGGCCATGAACGACAGGCACATCAGGCCCAGCGCCACGGAGAAATGACGAAACGTCAGCGCACGCAGGTCCAGCAGCGGGGTGGAGGAACGCTGCAGTGCCAGTTGTCGCCATACGAACAGTCCTACGAGCACGGCCCCAACCGGGGTGATGACCTCCGGGGGCACGGGGGCCTGGGCCGCGTTCCCGGCGCCGAGCCCGCTCAGTCCGTAGACCAGGGCGCCGAAACCTGCGGCCGCCAGGGGCACGGACATCCAGTCGATGGGGGCCGCCTGCGGCTCACCGATGTTGACCAGTTTGCGCCGACCGAATACGGCCATACCTCCGGCGATGGGAAGCACGGCCAGGAACAGCAGGCGCCATGACCCCAGCTGCAGCAGCACACCGGAGAAGGCGGGGCCGAGGGCGGGTGCGACGGAGATGACGAGGGTGATGTTGCCCATGACACGGCCGCGGTCGTGCGGGGGCACGAGGGTCATCAGCGTCGTCATGAGCAGCGGCATCATGACGGCGGTGCCGCTGGCCTGGATGACGCGGGCGGCCAGCAGTACGGGGAAGGCGGGCGCGGCCGCGGCCAGAGCCGTGCCGGCGAGGAACAGCGCCATGGCGAGGCCGAAGGCGGTACGCGTCGTCACCCGCTGGAGGAACCACCCCGTCACCGGGATGACGACAGCCATGGTGAGCATGAAGGCCGTGGACAGCCACCCTGCGGCTGCCGCGGTGACCTCGAAATCGCGCATGAGCCGCGGGATCGCGTTGACCATGATCGTCTCGTTGAGGAGGACGACGAACGTGGACAGCACGAGAATGCGCAGCACGGCGGTGACGCGGGCGGGCGAGAGGGTTGGCGTTTCGTGTGGCGCGGGCATGGTGCCTTCCGTCATCTGAGTGTCCTCCGCATGTGGGCAGGTCGCACTGACAGACCGCGGCGCCGGGAAGAACTCATCGGTGTTCTCCGATCCTGTCGGTGCCGCCGCCCGGGCTCAAACCATTTTGCCGACCCGGAACGGCCAAGACATGGCTTCTGCAGCAGGCCGGTCGGCGCCGAGCTCCAGGACGACGGACAGCAGGCGCACCCGTCCTTCCCGACGCCTGCCGGGGCCTTCCCGCTGTCCGCGGCCGAGAGAGCCGGTGATCGCCGAGGTGCCGACGGAGCCGCAAAGACCCCGTTCACCACCAACCGCTGGAAGCCTCATCGGGACCGGGCGCACGGGTGTGGGCGGTACAGCCGGCGGCGTACGCCGCCGTCGACGCACGGCGACGAGAGGTTCGGCACCCGGTTCACCGCCGCGCGGGGAACCGGGCTCATCCGTCGTTCAGTCGCAGCAGTCACAGCAGCACTTGCACGGATTGCAGCAGCCACCGCCACCGCCACCGCAGCCGTCACCGGAACCGCCGCCGGATCCGCCGCCCGAACCGCCAGAGCCACCGGACCCATGACCGCCGCCCGAACCGCCGGAGGAGCCACCCGAGTTGCCGCCGCCCTGGCCGCCGAACCAGCCGTCACTCCCGGAACCGTCCCGGCTCGAGCCGCCGTTGCCATTGCCGTTGCCCTCGCCGAACTGCGCGGGCTCGCCGTCATCGACGCTGCAGCGGCAGCAGCTGAAGCACAACCGGCAATCGGCGCACACCCGGCGCCACTCGCGGCACCGCCGGCACTGCCCCTCCGGCGGCCGGCTCGACGCCATCGCCCCGCCCTCGGGGGCCGCGCCCGCAAGCGCCCCGACGCCGCAGGCCGTGCCGGTATCGGTACCGGTCCCCGAGGGTGCTTCCGTCTCCGTACGGCGTCCAAGCCAGGGCAGCATGCGCAGGCCGCGCGCCTGGGGGCGGTGCTGATGGTGACGGTGCCCAGGGTCGAAGACACGATCGACGGCGCGCTCCAACTCGCCGCCCAGAAGTGCCTGTACCAGCCGTCCGTCGACGAACACGGCGTCGGACAGGGCGAGCCGGATCCCATGGACGGCGTCGTCGCAGAGTCGGCGCACCTCGGCGAGGTCCGCGCCGGTCACCGCGATCGGGTTCCACGCACCTGACGCCTCGTCCGCGGCCCGGTCCTCCACCGCGTCCAGCAGATGCGCCAGCCGACCGAACAGACGGCCGGCTTCCGCCAGCGGTTCGGCGTTGCCCGGGCGATCCGTGAGCACCGCGGTGTACGCGAAGGCGGCTGCGGTCGCCGTCTCCGTGGGCTCCGTGACCGTCAGCAGCGAGCCACCGGGGCCGGTCGACCGCTCGACCTCCGGCTGGCGCTCGACCGCCCCGATCAGCACGGCGGTGTCGAAGCCGAGCCGTTCGCCGCCCGCGGCGCCCGCACGGTCCCAGCCGTGGGCGATCCGGCGGGCCGCCAGCGCCACCGGGCGGCGCCCCACCAGGCCGTCGCCGTCCGCCACATGGTCACGTATCTTCGCCGCGGCCAGCACCAGCGACACCGTCGCCGCCAGCCGCGCACCCTCACCCTGCGCCACGTCCGCCGACCGCATCCCGCGCAGCGGGCACGGACCGGCACCCCGCCGCCAGTCCCCGGTACGCTCCGACTGCGCTTCGGTCAGCACGGAGACGATCAGGCCATCGTAGTTCGTGGCCACCCTCGCGAACTGTCCGTACTCGCTGCGCAAAGCCAGGCACAGCCCGCACAGATGCGCCATCCACTCGGTACGCAAGCCCTCGCCCAGGCGATGACGGCATGGCCTGATGATTCCGAACACCGAAGTTCTCCCCCGTAGAAAAGCTACCCGGACGCCTCCCGTCGGACGGATCACGGACGCAAGACTGCACATGAGCCACGACGGGGCAACGTCAACCGCACGTGACATCAACACGCGGCCGACATCCTAGATGGTTCCTTCCGATCCCTGGCGGGCGGCGAGCCGGAGCGTCTCCTCGATCGGCCGGGGCTGAAGTCGCGGTGGTCGGCGATCGGCTGCCACACCGCCCGGTCGGCGAACGGTCACCTCTGCTCGGCGGCACCCGCCCGGGGGAGCCGTACATCTGGCGTGCGCGAGTTCGCACCCCCGTACCGGCCCCGAGGTGCAAGCGCACGGCCATCCCTCTAGTGTGGTTTTGGGGTAGTTTCATTTGCATGCCCGGGGGGCCAGATGTGGCCGCAGAAGCCGCTGCACTCCAGGGAGACAGCATGGCTAAGCAACACGCTGCCCGCCGTCCGGCCTCGGTCTACGCGCTGGCCGGAATCCGGCTCTTCAACGGCGTCACCGGCCTGCTGGTGCCCGCCCTGCTCATCCGGCGCCTCGACCCCGACCGTGACCTCAGTCCGGCCGCCGTCTACGCTTTCCGGCTCTTCGGGATCCGTACGATCCTGCTCGGTCTCGACCTGCTCACCAACCGCGGCGAGCGGCTCCGGGAAGACCTTCGCGAGGGCGTCCTGATCCATGGAAGTGACACCGCGACAGCCGCCCTGCTCGGCATCCGCGGCCAGTTGCCGCCCCGCACCGCCGTCCTGACCACGCTCATTTCGGCCGTCAATACCACGCTGGCCGCCAGTGCGGCCGACTTCGGCAAGAGGAAAGGGAAGTGACCCCGGAGTCCGGTGACCCGCCGGCCGAGACGGACTTCGACTACATCGTCGTCGGAGCGGGCGCCGGCGGTGCACCGCTTGCGGCCAACCTCGCCGCCGCGGGCATGCGCGTCCTACTGCTCGACGCGGGCGGTGCCGAGGACAACGACAACTACCTGGTGCCCGCCTTCCACGCCGATGCCTCCGAGGACCCCGCCCAGCGCTGGGACTACTTCGTACGGCATTACGCGGACGAACAGCAACACCGGCGCGACAGCAAGCTCGTGCCGAGCAAGGGCATCCTCTATCCGCGGGCCGGGACGGTCGGTGGCTGCACCGCGCATCACGCGCTGATCACCGTCTATCCGTTCAACCGCGACTGGGACGAAATCGCGCGGGAGACCGGCGACGTATCATGGGGCAGCACTTCCATGCGCTGGTACTTCGAGCGGCTCGAGCGCTGTACGTACCGCCCCCGGCCCAAGAAGCCCCCCGGAAATCGGCTGCTGGCCGCCCTGCTGGAGCTTCTCCCCTTCGCCGCCGCCCGGTACCGCAACGACTCGCGGCACGGGTTCGACGGCTGGCTGCCGACCGGCCTCGCCGACCCCGAACTGATCATCGGGGACAAGCAGTTGTTGACCGTCATCCTGTCCGCCGCACACGACACGCTCGCCGATTTCATCGGCCGACCGCTCTCCCCTCTGGAGGGGCTCGGATCCTTCGTCGACCCCAATGACTGGCGCGTGCAGACCGAGGGCCTGCAGGGGCTGTGGCAGATCCCCGTATCCGCGGCCGACGGGCGGCGCAGCGCCGCCCGCGAACGCGTACGGGCAGTACGGCGCAGCCACCCCGACAACCTGGTCGTCCGGACGAACGCACTGGTGACACGGGTCGTGCTGGACGACGGGGTGGCGACCGGCGTCGACTACGTGGACCGGCCGCACGCCTACCGGGCCGACCCCGGCGCCCACGACGGTCTCGCGCTGCCGGTCCCGCGCAGGGCGCTCGCCACCCGTGAGGTGGTCCTGGCTGCAGGGGCCTTCAACACTCCTCAGCTGCTGATGCTTTCGGGCATCGGGCCGCGTGAGGAGCTGGAACGGCACGGCATTCCCGTACGCGTCCCGCTCCAGGGCGTGGGCGCGAACCTGCAGGACCGGTACGAGATCGGCGTGGTGAGCCAGCTGGACCGCGAGTCCCAGGCCATCAAGGACTGTGCCTTTCACGCCCCGGAGCCCGGAGCCGAGCCGGACCGCTGCTACCGAGCCTGGCAGCTCGGCGAGGGCCCGTACACGACCAACGGCGCGGTCGTCGGCATCACCCGGAAGTCCCGCCCGTCGCTGGACGCCCCCGACCTGTTCATCTTCGGCGGCCCCTTCGACTTCCGCGGCTACTACCCCGGCTACTCACGCGACCTGACGCGCCACCGGGACCGCTTCACGTGGGCCATTCTCAAGAGCCGGACCCACAACACCAACGGCCGGGTGCGGCTGCGCTCCGCCGACCCCCGGGACACCCCGCTGGTGAACTTCCACTACTTCGCCGAGGGCACGGACGAGGAGGCCCGGGACCTCGACGCAATGGCCTCCGCCGTGGAGTTCGTCCGCAGCATGAACCGCAGTGCCGCCTCCGTGATACGCGAGGAGCTGTGGCCCGGCGAGGAGGTCGGCGACCCCGAGAGCGTCCGCCGCTTCGTACAGGACGAGGCGTGGGGCCATCACGCGTCCTGCAGTTGCAGGATGGGGCGGGCCGACGATCCCTCGGCCGTCGTGGACAGCCGCTTCCGGGTACGCGGTGTGGACCGCCTGCGGATCGTCGACGCCTCGGTCTTCCCCCGAATTCCCGGCTTCTTCATCGCCGTTCCGATCTACATGATCAGCGAGAAGGCGAGCGACGTGATCCTCCGCGATGCGTCGCGCAGGCGAACCGCAGTGGCCGCATCGCGACACCCGACCTGACCGGGAACCAATCCTAGGAGCACCACGATGAGCACCCAACGACGCTCCGTCCCCCGGCGATCCAGCTCTGGATACCGCTCATCGCCACCCTGGCGGATCATCACCCGCATCGCCGAGTTCGTCGACCGGCGCAACGGTTGGAACAACCTACCGGTCACGCCCGGCCTGCTGGTCCTTTTCGGGCTGCGGGTCAAACTCCGCCAGAAGAACCTCCACGACACCTCTCGGCTGCCCTCCGTCGACCTTCCGGACCCTGCGCCGCCCTCCGAGAGCCACCGGGTCAACCGAACGGCCGACGGCAGCCACAACGACCTCGACGATCCGCGAATGGGCATGGCGGGGACCCGCTTCGGCCGGAACATCCCGCTGGACAGGATCGCCCCGGCCACGCCCGAGAGCGTTCTGTCGCGGCCGAACCCGCGCGAGGTGAGCCGCACCCTGCTCACCCGCGACGAGCTGATCCCGGCCGAGTCGGTCAACTCCCTGGTCGCCGCCTGGCTGCAGTTCATGGTCCGCGACTGGTTCAGTCACGGAACCAGTCCCACGGAACGGCCCTGGGAAGTACCCCTCATGGACGACGATCCGTGGCCGGAACGCCCGATGCGGATCATGCGGACACCGGACGACCCGACCCGGGATCCCCAGTCGCCCGCCGGGACTCCAGATACGCACGTCAACGTCTCGTCCCACTGGTGGGACGCCTCCCAGATCTACGGGACGAGCGAGGCGGAACAGCTCCAGGTGCGCACCGGCCGGACGGGCAAACTGCACCTCTTCGACGCCGATCCGGCCCCGCTCCCGTCCGACCCCTCTCGCGATCCCTCGCGCGTTCCCGGCTTCTGGCTGGGTCTCGTCATGATGCAGAATCTGTTCGCCCAGGAGCACAACGCGATCTGTGACCACCTGCACGCGGCCTACCCGTCCTGGGACGACGAGGAGCTGTTCCAGCGGGCCCGGCTCGTCAACGCCGCGCTCCTCGCCAAGATCCATACGGTGGAGTGGACGCCGGCCGTCATCAGCCACCCCACCACCGTCAAGGCCCTGCGGTCCAACTGGTGGGGCCTCGCCGGCGAGCGCGCCCACAACCTCTTCGGCCGGATCGCGGAGAGCGAGACCGTCAGCGGCATCCCCGGCAGCAAGGCGGACCACTACGGCATCCCCTACTCCCTCACCGAGGAATTCGTGGCCGTCTACCGCATGCACCCGCTCGTCCGCGACGACTGGCACCTGCGCTCCGTCACCGACGACTCCACCCTCGGCGACTGCACCTTCCGCGACATCGCCGGGCCCGAGGCGCTCAACGTGCTGAAGACCAAGGGGATGGCCAACCTGCTCTACAGCTTCGGCACCCTCCACCCGGGACTGGTGACCCTGCACAACTTCCCCAAGTTCCTCCAGGACTTCGAGCGCCCCGACGGCCAGCGGCAGGACCTCGCCGCCACGGACATCCTGCGCAACCGGGAGCTGGGCGTCCCCCGCTACAACGAGTTCCGGCGGCTGCTGCGGCTGAAGCCCGCGGCGAGCTTCGAGGACCTCACGGACAACCCGGTGTGGGCGGAGGAGATCAAGCGGCTCTACGACGACGACATCGAAAAGGTCGACCTGACGGTCGGGATGTACGCGGAGAAGCTTCCGACCGGATTCGCCTTCAGCGACACGGCCTTTCGCATCTTCATCCTGATGGCCTCGCGCCGACTGAACAGCGACCGCTTCTTCACCGACTACTACACACCCGAGGTGTACTCGAAGGCCGGCATGGCCTGGATCGACGACAACAGCATGGTCACCGTTCTGCTGCGCCACTACCCGGAGCTGCGCACGGCTCTCGCGGGGCTGAAGAACGCCTTCGTGCCCTGGCACACCGCCCGCGGCAGTACCCATTCCTGACGGGCGGTCACGCACGCAGGTCCCAGCACGGTCGGCGTTCTCGGTAACGTGATCACCCACTGCATGGAGTCACCATGCGCCCGGCCGGTCCGTACGAGGGATTCAGGCGCAGAGCAATGAGGCAGCGATGAACGAACTGACGAAGCCCGAGATCGAACTTCCGGGGGGTGAAGCTCCCCAGGAGCTGACCATCCGTGACCTCGTCGTCGGGGACGGGCCCGAGGCGAAGCCGGGCAGGGTTGTCCGGGTTCACTACGTCGGGGTCACCTTCGAGTCCGGAGTGGAGTTCGACGCCTCCTGGGACCGGGGCGAGCCGTTCAAGTTCGCCGTGGGTGGCGGCAGGGTCATCAAGGGCTGGGACCGGGGACTCAGGGGGATGAAGGTCGGCGGTCGGCGCGAGATCATCGTTCCCCCGCGCCTCGGCTACGGCAAGCAGTCCCCCTCGCCGTTGATCCCGCCGGGTTCCACGCTCGTCTTCGTGGTGGACCTGCTCTCCGTGGTCTGAAGAGAACCTCGGCCACGCCCCGATGCCACGCCCGATCCACCAACTGCCGAAGCCGGCGCGGTGGTCCGGGGTGGGGGTGGTCCGGGCATTGGGTACCCTCTCGGTTGACCTCGGGGCGCCGGCAGGTGCTGAATCGCCGCAATCAGAGATGGATCCCATGGGCAGCGCACCTTCCGCCGACTTCTTCCAGCCGCTCAAGGCGGACGACCCGGCCGTCGTGGGCGGCTACCGCCTGGCGGCCGTGCTGGGCGCGGGCGGCATGGGCAAGGTCTACCTCTCCTACACGCCGGGCGGCCGGCCCATCGCCATCAAGGTGATCCGGCCCGAGTTCAGCGAGGACCCCGAGTTCCGGCGGCGCTTCCAGCAGGAGGTGCGGGCCGCGGAGCGGGTCCAGGGGCTCTACACCGCACCGGTCATCGACTCGGACACCGAGGGCGCCCAGCCCTGGCTGGCCACGGCCTACGTACCGGGCCCCTCGCTCGCCCACGCCGTGGCCCGGCACGGCGCGCTGCCGGTGCGCAGCGTGCTGCTGTTGACCGTCGGGGTCGCCGAGGCGCTGCACGTCATCCACGGTGCGGGCATCGTCCACCGGGACCTGAAGCCCGCCAACGTGCTGCTCGCCGCCGACGGCCCGCGCGTCATCGACTTCGGCATCGCCCGGGCCGCCGACTCCACCGCTCTGACCAGTACCGGCGTTAGCGTCGGGACCCCGGCGTTCATGGCGCCGGAACAGGCCTCGGCCGGCACGGTCACCCCGGCCACCGATGTCTTCGCCCTCGGGCAGATCGCGGCCTTCACCGCGATCGGGGCCTCCGTCTTCGGCGACGGGCCTTCGCACGCGGTGCTCTACCGGATCGTGCACGAGGACCCCGACCTCAGCGCCCTGCCGGAGGAGTTGCGGCCGGTGGTGACCCGCTGCCTCAGCCGCGATCCGGCCGACCGCCCGTCGCTGACCGAGGTCATCGAGCTGTGCAACGCGGCCTCGGAGGTCCCGCTGCGCCAGGGCGAGGACTGGTTGCCGCAGACCGTCGCCGGTTCCATCACCGAGCGGCTGCAGCTGCCCGCGCCGGCGCCCACCCCGCCGCCGCAGCCTCCGACGGCCGCGCCGACTCCCACGCCGACGCCGGCTCCGAGCCCGACTCCGACTCCGACCGAGGTCTCGCCGCAGTCCCCGGCCCCGGGTGCGCCCGCGGTACCCGCCGCCGCGCCCGGGTTCACGCCGACCGGTGTGGCCGCCGCGCCGACGCAGACAGCTCCGGCGCCGGGGGCTCCGGGGGCGGTGCCGCCGGGTCACCCGACGCCGCCCCCGTACGCGCAGGCTCCGTACCCACAGCCGCAGCACACCCAGCCGCAGTACGGCCAACCCCAATACGCGCAGCCCACGTACCCCCCGGGCCACGCCACGCCGCCGCCGTTCCACGCCCAGGGCTTCGTCACCGGTCCGCCCGCTCCGCCGCGCCCCAGGCGGACGGGGCTGATCGTCATCGGGGCGGTAGCGGCGGCGGTCATCGGGCTCGCGGTCATCGGGTCCCTGCTGCCGGACGGCTCCGGCAAGGGCGGGGGCGGGGCCGACAAGGCGTCGGACGGCGGCAGTGCCTCGCAGAAGCGGCCCGACCCGCAGCCTGTCTCGTACCAGGGCATCGACGTGCCCCAGAACCACCAGCTGATGTTCGCCGACAATCCGCCGCGCCCGGCCGAGGAGCCGACCGGCGCCGGGGTGCTCTACGGGCACGCCGACCTCTTCTTCTACCGGGACACCCTGTTCGGGGACGAGAAGTTCGGTACCACGAACGGCAAGCTCGTCCTGCTGAACAACTCCGAGAAGGGCTCCCTGGAGACCTGCCGGGCCGTGACCCGCTTCACCGAGAAGATCGGCCTCGACCAGCTCACGGACGGGTCACAGGTCTGCGTGCTGAGCAAGGCCGGCCACATCACGCTGGCGACCTTCCGCGGCAGGTCGGGCGGGAAGAACGAGACCGCCTTCATCACCGTCGACCTGACGGTCTGGCGCAACGCCGAGGCCGCGGCGAAGAACTAGGCACGGCCCGTCGCTCGCGCACTCGATGACGTTGCGCCGCCCATCTCCTTGCAGGGGCGGTCGAACTCGTCGACGATGCTTTCAAGCCCCGGCCTTCCGGATCCCACCGGGCCAGGCCCGGGCAGGGGAGAACAGGGGAGACAGTGACAACGAACAGCAATCCGAAGAAGCGCCCGATGGTCGCGGCGGCAATCGTCCCGCTCTTCGTGCTCGCCGGGCTGCTACTGGGTCCCGCGGCAACCGCCTCGGCGGCCGCTCCGGCCGCCCGGCAGGCTCCCGCCGCCGCGGCGCTGCCGCAGGGCGCCCTCCTCGCCGGCGCCGACGCGGCAACCGGTCTCCAGGCGCCGATGTCGTCCCAGGTCCGGGCCACCACCGGGAACAAGAAGGGCAAGAAGAAGAGCAAGAAGAAGAGCGGCGGCCTGTTCAAGAAGCTCTTGATCGTCCTGGTCGTGGTCATCGTGCTGCTCGTCGTCCTGTACGGGGTCCGCCGGGCCCTGCGCCGCAGGTCGGCCTAGGTGTATTGATCACGAGCGTTGTTGACACTCGGCGGGTCTTGAACATGGCGAAGACCTCCGGTGTGGTGGGAGCTGTCTAGGAACTCACCGCACGGA
>NZ_JBSGXU010000005.1:0-109114 GCF_053610205.1 Streptomyces sp. NPDC054932
TAGGGTGGGGTTACCGACGCGGGGTGGAGCAGCTCGGTAGCTCGCTGGGCTCATAACCCAGAGGTCGCAGGTTCAAATCCTGTCCCCGCTACTGCTCGGAAGGGCCCGGATCCTGATGGATCCGGGCCCTTTCGCTGTGTCCGGGCCGTTCCCGGCACGCCAACGGACCGACCGGAGCCGGGCCCGGGCCCGGCTGGGGTCCGGGTCGCGGCGGGCCGGGCCGGGTTCGGGTCGGGCCGGGTTCGGGTCGGGCTCGAGATCCGGTTCGGGTTCGGACCCGGAACACCCGCTGCCCGGATCCACATCACCCGCCGGCACGTGGCGCCACCGCCCTTCCGCGCCGTGACCGCCGCGACGATGGACACCCCCGCCCACCGTGTGACGGCACTCACACCACGAACTGTCGTCCGATGTAGACCGGATGCGGCGCGGCAGACGTATGCCCGTTGAGAGGGATACATGGATTCGGGAGCGATTTTTGACCATCGAGGAGTTCGAGGAGTTCTACGCGCAAGCGGCGGGACGGCTCACAGGACAGCTCTACGTGATGCTCGGTGACCACCACGAGGCCCAGGACGTGGTGCAGGAGGCCTTCGTCAGAGCGTGGGGACGCCGCCGCCAGCTGGACCGCGACGGCCGGCCCGACGCGTGGATCCGTACGGTCGCCTGGCGGCTCGCCGTCAGCCGCTGGCGCGGGCGGCGGCGCAGCGCCGATGCCTGGCAGCGCACCGCCCCCGCCGGTCACGTGGAGGGACCCGGGCCGGAGGCGGTGGCGCTCGTCGACGCGCTGCGACAACTGCCCCTCAAACAGCGCCGGACGATGGCACTGCACTACCTGTGCGATCTGACAGTCGAGCAGATCGCCGCAGAGACCTCACTGTCCGCGAGCACGGTCAAGACCCACCTGTCCCGGGGCCGGGTCACGCTCTCCCGTCATCTGCAGGACCCCCGCATTGAGGAGGCTCCCGATGCCTGACTCCCACGACCCGTTGCGGTCACTGTTCCGGGAAGCGGCTTCCGCCGGACAGTCCGCCACCACGACTCCGCCCGTCTCCGTCATCGCGCGGCGCGGCGAACGCGTCCGTCGGCGCCGGATCGCCGGTATCGCCGCCGCCTGCTTCCTCGTCATCGCCGGATCCGGTGCCGCCCTGTCCACGCTCCTGCCGGGTGACCCCGGCCCGACCCTCCCGGCGACCACTCCTCCCTCTCCCGTGGCGCCGTCCCCGACCTCCGCACCGCCCCCACCGCGCAACACCACGGAACCGCGCAACACCATGGAGCCGCGCAACACCTCGATGCCGCCGGCCAGCCCCACCGGGACGACGCTCCCCGGAATGTCCCCCACTCCCCCAAGGAGCGGGACGGCAATCCCGGGGATGTCCTCCACTCCCACGCAGACTCCCCGGTAGCTCCTCCCCGCCTCTCTTCCCGCCTCCCTCTTCCCTCTTCCCTCCTCCCTCTCCCTTCCCCCTCCCCGCACCACACCGCCCGCTCGCACCGGCCCGACCCCGGCCGGTGACTCCGCACGCCTTCAGACGGTCAGGAGATCCCCATATGCCCGTTTCCGCCCCGCGTCGATCGGCCGAGGTGTCCGGCGAGACCACCGCCCTGGCGCCCGTGCCCGTGCCCGTGTCCGTACCCGACACAGGTCGCCGTCCCGGTCGCGTGCGCACCGCGTTCGCGCGGCTCGACCCGGGTGACCGCGAGGTGCTGTGGCTCTACCTGCTGACCCGCATCGGCATCTGGGCCACCGCGGGCGCCGTCGGCTGGCTGTTCCCGGGCGACGGCAATGCCCGCCGCCCCACCCCACTGCTCTCGGCCTGGCAGCAATGGGACTGGTGGCACTACCTCCACATAGCCCAGGACGGCTACTTCCCGGGCCAGGCCGGACCCTGGACGGCCGGCTGGGACAACCGGGAGGCCTTCCTGCCCGGCTTCCCCCTCGCCCTGCGCGCCGTCCACGCGGTGGTTCCCGACTGGGCAGCCGCCGGAGCGCTGATCTCGTTCGTCTCGGGAGGCGTTGCCGTCCTGGCTCTCGCCCGCATCGCCCGCCATCACCTGCCCGACCTCGACGCGGGCCGCCGCGCGGTGGCGTTCCTCCTGCTCTCGCCCTGCGCCGTGTTCCTCGCCGCGGGCTACACCGAGTCGCTCTTCCTCGCGCTGGCCCTGCCCGCCTGGCTGGCGGCGCAGCGCCAGAACTGGCCGACGGCCGCGGTGCTGGCCTGCCTGGCCTGCTCGGTGCGCGTCACGGGGCTGTTCCTCGCGGCCGCGCTCGCCCTCCACTTCGTCCTCACCGCCCGCAACCGCCGCGCCTGGCGCGCCGCCCCCTGGCTGTGCCTGCCCGCCCTCGCCCCGGGCCTCTACAGCTGGTACCTGCAGACGCGGACCGGGGACTGGATGGCCTGGAAGCACGCCCAGGAACGTGGCTGGTACCGGGACTTCCACGCCCCGTGGGAGGCCTGGGCCAACACGTGGGAGGCCGCCTTCCACCACACCCAGGCCACCGGGTACGCGCTGATGTGGCAGGCCGAACTCCTGGCCATGCTGGTCGGCGTCGTCCTCCTGGCGATCCTGGTGAGGGCCCGCCGCTGGCCCGAGGCCCTCTACATCGGCCTCACCCTGTGGGCCCTGGGCACCTCCTTCTGGTACACCTCCATACCCCGCTCCACCCTGCTGTGGTGGCCGCTGTGGATCGCCCTGGCCTCCTGGAGCCTGAAGCACCCCCGGATCCAGAGCGCGTACCTGTACGTCGCGGGTCCCCTCTCCGCCGCGGTCGCCATCACGTTCCTCACGGGACGCTGGGCGGGATAGCCCCCTTTCCGCCGGGTGGCCCATCCCGCACGGTGGGCGTTCCATCGAAGGGTGGGCCTTGTCCGAGGGGCTCTTCACGGCAGGAGATCGCCATGGGTCCTCGCAACCCCTGTGCCAGGCCCCACCGGCCTGCCCGAGCCATGACCGTGCACCGGGGGCGCGCCCGGACGGTGCTGGTGTGCACCGCCGCGCTGCTCGGCACGGTCCTGCCGGCCGGCGGTACGTGGGCCAGTGCCGCCCCGGGGTCCGTGGCCGCTGCGGGGTCCGCGCCCGCGTCGTGCGCGGCGTCCCCCGCGCCGTCGGGCGGTGAGGCGAAGCAGATCATGGACATCGCCAGGGCGGCGCAGAAGGAGCTGGACCTGAACGCCGTCGTCCTGCGGGTCACGCGCGACGGGCGGGAGGTCGTCACGGGCGCACTCGGCGAGTCGATGACGGGTGTCCCGGCCACGGCGGACATGCACTTCCGCGCCGGTTCGGTGGCCATCGTCTACATGGGCATCGCCCTGCTGCAGCTCGTCGAGGACGGCAAGGCCGGACTGGACGATCCGATCGCGCGCTGGCTCCCCGACGCGCCGCACGCCGACGAGATCACCCTGCGCATGCTCGGCAGCTCCACCTCGGGCCTGCGCGACTACGTGCCCGATCCGAAGTTCCTGGCCGCGCTGTACGCCGACCCGTTCCGCCAGTGGACGGCCGACGAGCTCGTGGCCATCTCCGCCGCCCACCCCCTCCTGTACAAGCCGGGGACGAGCTGGAGCTACTCGCACGCGAACTTCGTGCTCCTCGGCGAGGCCCTGGAGAAGATCTCCGGCAAGCCCCTGGCCGAGGTATTGGAGCAGCAGATCACCGGACCCTCCGGCCTGGACAACACCCGCAACAGCTTCACGCCCGAGATCCAGACGCCCGTCCTGCACTCCTTCGACGCGGAGCGCGGCAAGTACGAGGAGTCCACCTTCTGGAATCCCTCCTGGACCACCGCCCCCGGCGCGGTCCTGGCCACCCACATCTGCGACCTGGCCCGCTCGGCCGAGGCCGTCGGCAAGGGCGAGCTCCTCTCGCCCTCGAGTTTCAAGGTCCAGCTCGACCCGGGCACCGTGGGCCTCGGCGGCAACATCCCCGGCTGCGCGCCCAGGGACTGCTTCCGCCAGCTCCCTGAGCGGCACTTCGGCTTCGGCGTGATCGTCCAGAACGGCTGGATCCAGTCGAACCCGTCGTTCGCGGGATACGCGGCCATCCATGCCTACCTCCCTGGCGAGGGCCTGGCCATTGCGGTCTCCACCACGGTCGGCGCCAAGGCCCCCGAGGGCAATACGGC
This sequence comes from Streptomyces sp. NPDC054932, assembly GCF_053610205.1. Taxonomy (NCBI): domain Bacteria; kingdom Bacillati; phylum Actinomycetota; class Actinomycetes; order Kitasatosporales; family Streptomycetaceae; genus Streptomyces; species Streptomyces sp. NPDC054932. The sequence goes on from NZ_JBSGXU010000005.1 coordinate 4,127, forward strand.
ACAGACCATCGCGGGACGCATAGCCGCGGTTCTCGCGCCCGACAACTCCCTGGCCCCGGGCGGCTCCTAGGAGGTGTGCCGGGGGGTGTACCGGGGGACGTTTCCCGCGGGTAGGACGCCTGCGTCGAACGGGCCCCCGCCCGGTCACCGGGCGCGCCATACTCGGAGCATGGCCGACACCACCACCGTCGAGGTCGACACCGATGTGCGCGACCGCCTCGCCGCGCTCGCCGCGGACCGCGGACTGAGCCTGCGCGCGTACCTCGCCGAACTCGCCGCCGCTCAGGAGAACGAGGCCGCGCGCGCCCGCGCCGCACTCGCCTTCGAGAGGGCTCTGGAGCGGCCCGGCTTCCGTGAGGGGTTCGCGCGCGACTTCGGCCGTCCGGGGTCCCGCGACTGATCGGAACGGCGGGGCGCTCCGGCGCGTCCGGCCCGGCCTGTCCGGGCCGTATCGGCGCCGACGGGCCGGGTCCGCCAAACGTACCTATGCTCGGAGAAGGGGCAGCCCCGAGCGCTGGAGGACGGCTGTCATGACCGAGGCGAGCGATACGGCCCAGGCGGACCGCACCCTGAAGGCCCGGCACCGCGCGATGTGGGCGCTGGGCGACTACCAGTCCGTGGCCTCCCACGTCATTCCGCAGCTCGGAGCCGTACTCGTGAAGGAGTGCGGCGTCCAGCGCGGTGACCGGGTGCTCGACATCGCGGCCGGTTCGGGCAACGCCGCCATCCCGGCCGCCCTGGCCGGGGCCGACGTGGTGGCGTCCGACCTCACCCCCGAGCTGCTGGAGATCGGCCGGCACCTGGCCGCGGTCCGCGGGGCCGAGCTGGAGTGGCGGGAGGCGGACGCCGAGGCCCTGCCCTTCGCGGACGGCGAATTCGACGTCGTGATGTCCTGCGTCGGCATCATGTTCGCGCCGCACCACCGGCCCGCCGCCGAGGAGATGCTGCGCGTCTGCCGTTCCGGCGGCACCGTCGGGCTGATCAACTGGACCCCGGAGGGCTTCGTGGGCCGGCTGTTCGCCGCGATGAAGCCGTACGCTCCCCCGCCGCCGCCCGGTGCCCAGCCGCCGCCGCTGTGGGGGGACGAGGAACACGTGCACGAGCTGCTCGGTGACGCGGTCACCGACGTGGACTCCCGCCGCCGGACCGTTCGCGTGGACCGCTTCACGGGGCCCACGGACTTCCGCGAGTTCTTCAAGGCCTGCTACGGGCCCACCATCGCCGTCTACCGCGCCGTCGCCGACGATCCGCAGCGGGTCGCCGAGCTGGACGCGGCGCTCGATGCCCTCGCCGCCGAGCACACCGTGGACGGGGTCATGGAGTGGGAGTACCTGCTGCTCACGGCCCACCGCCGGAGCTGACCCGCGTTCTCCGGCCCCAGCGCTCTGCGCCCCACCGGTCAGTCGAGGACCGGATGCACCTCGGGGTGCGCGTCCCACCACTCCTTGTGGAAGGCGTTGTTGTCCACATTGGCCAGATAGGCCCGGGCCGCGGCCCGGTACAGCAGTTCCGCCTGCCCGGCCGAGAGCGCCGCGCGGCTCCAGGCGAGTCGGATGCGGCCGATGATGGGGTTGCCGACCAGCGGGCGCATCACCGTGCCCTCCCCCGACGGGGCGGTCGGCTGACTGAGCGCGACCGCGCGGCCCGCCGCGATCAGGTCGTGCTGCATCTTGCGGTCGGTGATCCGGTAGCGCAGTGACGGGCTGAATCCGGCCTTCGCGCAGGCGGCGACGAGGGCTTCGGGGCCGCCGTCGTCGTCCTCCACCAGGGTCATCCACGACTCCCCGGCCAGGTCGGCCAGTTCTATGCGGTCCAGGCCCGCGAGCGGATGCCCGGCGGAGAGCCGGATGCAGAACGGCTCCCTCGGTATCAGCGTCCTGGCCAGGGTTCCTTCCGGCAGCGGAACCTCGTGGTCGTTGACCTCCCCGTACACGATGGCGTCGTAGCGCCCGGCGCCGAGCATCCGCGCCAGCACGGTGACCGAGTCCTCCAGGTCCACGGCTATCTCCCGGCCTGACATGGACAGGTCAGTCTGGGCGAGGAGCCCGTCGAGCAGCACGAGCAGGATGCAGCCCAGCCGTAGCGGACTGCCGGTCGAGATGGCGCGCGCCTCCGCTCCCAGAGCGTCCATCTCACTGAGCACCCGACGTGCCTTGGCCAGCACGAACTGGCCCAGCGCCGTGGGTTCCACCCCGCTGCGGCCCCGCACGAACAGCTCGCCCCCGGTGACCCGTTCGATCCGGCGCAGCTGGGCGGAGAGTGCGGGCTGGGACACTCCGAGCCGCCTCGCCGCGCCCCCCAGGCTGCCCGCCTCCGCGATCCGGCAGACGGCTTGCAGATGCCTCAACTCCAGCTGCATCCGGGCAGCGTACGAGTCGGGCCGCCGCGGCACCATAACGCGGACCTTATGCCTGCCGGGATGTCCCAATCTCGTCATGTTCACGCTCATACTCGGCCGCGAACGAGCACTCATCCCCACCCCCCACCCCCCACGATCGGAGTGGACGTTGCATCCCAGCAGATGGACGGCGGCCGTGGCAGCGATGGCCCTGACCGCGAGCCTTGCCGGCGCCCTCGCCGGGACGGCATCGGCGGCGCAGCAGGCGCAGCCCTCCCCGTCCCAGAAGGACACACCGGCCGCACGCGCGGTCGCGGCCGCCGACCAGGCCGTCGACAGCGGCCTGGACTCCCTGGTCAACTCCTCGCAGGAACAGTACGAGCGACGCCTCGTCACCCCCTGGGTCAAGGACCTGTACTCCGTCTCGTACGAGCGCAGTTACCGCGGTCTGCCGGTCGTCGGCGGCGACGCGGTCGTGCTCGCGGACGGCACCGGCAAGGTGCGCGCCCTCCAGTCCGCCTCCTCCGTACGCATCGACGTCTCCACCCGGGCATCGGTCTCGGCCAAGGACGCCGAGTCCGCCTCCCGGGCCAGGCTGGCCTCGGTCGAGAAGGTCGAGAGCAGCCGTCTCGTCGTCCGGCTCAAGGACGACAAGCCGGTGCTGGCCTGGGAGACAGTACTGAGCGGCCGTACGAAGACCGCGCCCAGCAGGCTGCACGTCTTCGTGGACGCGCGGACCGGCACCATCGTCGACAGCTACGACGAGGTGGTCGCGGGCACCGGCAACAGCAAGTGGAACGGGCCGGGCCCGATCACCATCGACACCACCAACTCGGGCTCCTCGTACACCCTGCGCGACCCGAACCGGACCGGCCTCAGCTGCGCCGACTACAGCACCGGCACAGTCTTCACGAAGTCCTCCGACTCCTGGGGCACCGGCAACCCCACGAGCAAGGAGACCGGCTGCGTGGACCTGATGTTCGCCGCGCAGAAGCAGTGGGACATGCTCTCCCAGTGGCTGGGCCGCAACGGCGTCAGCGGCAACGGCCGCAGCTTCCCGGCCAAGGTCGGCCTGAACGACCTCAACGCCTACTGGGACGGCAGCTCGGTCACCATCGGGCGCAACAGCGCCAACGAGTGGATCGCCGGTGTGGACGTGGTGGCCCACGAGTACGGGCACGCCATCGACTCGAACACGCCCGGCGGCACCAGTGGCCAGGAGTCCGGGCTCGGCGAGGCCACCGGTGACATCTTCGGCGCGCTGACCGAGGCGTTCATCAACCAGCCGGCCCCGTACGACACTCCGGACTACACGGTCGGCGAGGTGATCAACCTCCAGGGCCGGGGACCGATCCGGAACATGTACAACCCGTCGGCGATCAACAACGACCCGTCCTGCTACAGCTCCGCGATACCCGGCACGGAGGTGCACGCGGCGGCCGGCCCCCTGAACCACTGGTTCTACCTGCTGGCCGAGGGCACCAGCCCGGGCGGCGGCAAGCCCAACAGCAGCACCTGCAACGGGACCACGCTGACCGGTGTCGGCGTGCAGAACGCAGGCAAGATCTTCTACGGCGGCATGCTGCTCAAGACGAGCAGCATGTCCTACAAGAAGTACCGTACGGCGACGCTGAGTTCGGCCAAGTCGCTGGACACCACCTGTGACCTCTTCAACAAGACCAAGGGCGCCTGGGACGCCATCAGCGTGCCCGCCCAGTCCGCCGACCCGACCTGCACCCCGAGCGGCCAGAACAACGACTTCTCGATGTCGCTGAACCCGTCGTCGGGCACCGTCCAGCAGGGCGCTTCCGTCACCACGACGGTCGGCACCACGGTCACCACCGGCAACGCCCAGTCGGTGACGCTGACCGCCTCCGGCCTGCCGGCCGGAGTGAGCGCCTCCTTCAACCCGGCCACCGTGCAGTCCGGTCAGTCCTCGGTGCTGACCCTGACCGCCACCGCCAACGCGGCGCCCGGTGCGTCCACCGTCGTCGTCAAGGGCCAGGGCTCGGCCCTCTCCCACACGGTCGACTACTCGCTCAACGTGGGCGGCACCCAGCCCGGCAACGACCCGCCGGACATCAACGTCGCCAACGTGCAGGCGCACCTGACCCAGTTCAACACGATCGCGAGCCAGAACGGCGGCCACCGCCGTGCGGGCAGCGCCGGCTACACCCAGTCGCTGGCGTATGTGAAGGGCAAGCTGCAGGCGGCCGGTTACACCGTCACCGAGCAGAACTGCTCCTCCTGCACCTACCCGTCGAACAACCTGATCGCTGACTGGCCGGGCGGCCCCGCCGACCAGACCGTCATGTTCGGCGCCCACCTCGACGGCGTCTCGGCCGGCCCGGGCATCAACGACAACGGCTCGGGCTCCGCGACCCTGCTGGAGAACGCCCTCGTCCTCGCCCAGAAGAACCCGACGATGACCAAGCATGTGCGCTTCGCCTGGTGGACCGACGAGGAGCAGGGCCTCAACGGCTCCGAGTTCTACGTCAACCAGCTGACCAGCGCGCAGCGCAGCGCCATCAAGGGCTACTACAACTTCGACATGGTCGGTTCCACCAACGGCGGCTACTTCATCAACAACGTCAACTCCGCCACCGCCGCCCCGCTGAAGGCGTACTGGACCTCGCTGAACCTGGCGCCCGAGGAGAACACCGAGGGCCAGGGCCGCAGCGACGACTACTCCTTCCAGCAGGCCGGCATCCCCACCTCCGGATACGCGGCCGGCGCCAGCGCCCGCAAGACCTCGGCGCAGGCCACCAAGTGGGGCGGCACGGCCAACGCCGCCTACGACCCCTGCTACCACAGCTCCTGCGACACCACGAACAACATCAACGCCACGGTGCTGAACCGCAGTGCCGACGGTGTCGCCTACGCCGTCTGGAAGCAGGCGGTCGGCGGTGAGACCCCCGCGCAGGACTTCTCCATCGGTGTCAGTCCGTCCGCGGGCAGCGCGGCTCCCGGCGGTTCCACCTCCGCCACGGTCAACACCGCCACCTTGAGCGGCGCCGCCCAGACCGTCGCGCTCTCCGTCTCCGGCGCGCCGGCCGGGGTGACCGCGACGCTCAGCCCGACGTCCGTCCAGTCCGGCAGCTCCTCGGCCCTGTCCGTCCAGGTCGGCGCGAGCACCGCGCCCGGCACCTACACGCTGACGATCACCGGCTCCGGCACCGTCAGCCACACCACCACCTACACGCTCACGGTCACCGGGGGCGGCACCTGCACCCCGCGCCAGCTCGTGGTCAACGGCGGCTTCGAGAACGGCGCCAGTCCCTGGAGCGCGACCGCGGGCGTCATCACCAACCAGTCCGGCCAGACCCCGCACGGCGGAAGCTACAAGGCGTGGCTGAACGGGTACGGATCCACCCACACGGACAGCGCCTCCCAGACGCTGGCGATCCCGTCGGGCTGCTCCACGTACCGGCTCGGCTTCTTCCTCCACATCGACACCGACGAGAACGAGAACGTGGTCTACGACCGCTTCACGGTCTCGGTGGGCGGCCAGACGTTGGAGACCCTGTCCAACCTGAACGCGAACTCGGGCTACGTGGAGAAGTCCTACGACCTCTCGCAGTTCGCCGGCCAGAGCGTCACCCTGAAGTTCAACGGCACGGAGGACCAGTCCCTGCAGACCTCCTTCGTCGTGGACGACGTCACCCTCCAGGTGAGCTGACGCCCACCTGGCCTCCCGCCCGACAACGGCCCGGCCCGGCCCCCGCCCCCCGGGGACCGGGCCGGGCCTCCGCCCGTCACGGCTGCCACCACGGCGACGTCCACGCCGGCCTCCGGCCGAGCGGTCGGCCTCCAGCGCGGTCACGACCGGATGGGGCCGGCCCGGCACCATCCGGTGCTTGCCGTCGTCCCGACGGCCGCGTCGGCCGCCATCTGCCGCACCGGGCGAGTACAAGGGGATGGCGAACCGCCAACCCTCAGCGTTCCGAGACGAGGAGCACCATGTCGCACGCCCGGCCCGCTCTGCGCCGCCCGGAAGCCGGGCTCGCTCTCGCACTCGCGTTCGCGGCCGGCGCCGCGGTCTTCGTCGCCGTCTTCCTGATCGGCCGGGCGAACACGCCGGACTACACCGCGACACTGTTCGGCCAGTCGGACACCGATGCCATGCGTCTCAAGGCACAGCTCGCCACCGGCGTCCTGGGGCTGGCCGCTCTCCAGCTGCTGCTGGCGCTGTGGATGTACGGCCGACTGCCCGGGGTGCGCCGGGTGCCGGGCCCGGTTCCGATCACCCACCGGATCGTCGGTGTGGTCCTGTTCGCCCTCACCGTCCCCATCACGGTGCACTGCATCCGGGCGTACGGCGTGCAGCTGACCGGCTCGCGTGCGGCAGTGCACTCGCTCGCGGGCTGCTTCTTCTACGGGGCGTTCGCCGCCAAGGTCCTGCTGGTGCGGAGCCGCCGCCTGCCGGGCTGGGCCCTGCCTCTGGCCGGGGGCGCGCTGGTGGTCGTGGTGGTGCTCCTCTGGTACACGAGTGCGCTGTGGTACTTCAACGGAAACAGCGTGCCGGTGCTGTCCCTCGGCCCGGATCAGCCTGGGTAACGGTGCTGGGCCGGCGTAGGTCCGGCATCAGGGTGGAAGGCAGAAGCGGAGGTCGCAGGGCGGGAGGCGCAGATCCCAAGAAGTGGTCATCTTCACGGATCCGGCCTCGCTGCCTGGCGTTTGGTACATGATCACGGAGCGGGAGTCCGACCTCCCGCCCCGCTCTTCGACGACCAGGAGCCCTCATGTCCATCGAGCTCGACTTCCCTGAATTTCCCTATGAGGAACCCCCCAGCGGCATCACCTGCTGGCAGAAACCCTGGAACGGCGTCCTCGTCATGGTGGACCAAATACCTTTCAAGACCGGCGACAAGGTCACCTTCCACATCACGGTCTGCAGCGACATCGCCGGGCACACTCCGGCCGTGGAGATCCAGGGTGTCGCGAACATCGCCGCTGACACCACCTCGGCCGGCTACACCATCCCCTGGGACGGCGTCCTGGACGCCGTCGTCGAAGGTTCGATCATCGCCTTCTACACGCACACTCCCGCTGACGGCAGCGCGCCATCGACCTCGCAGGAAGCCATCGTCCGGTACTCCCGTCAGCAGCCCGACGGCGCCGTCTGCGGCCCGGACAACTGAACCGCGCTGGGCAGGTCCTCACGCCGGCTGCTGTGCTGCGGACCGAGCGAAACCCCATGCCGTTCGTGCCCGCATCGCCGCGACCCTCCGTGTAGGTGGTCCAGTCCGTTGTGGCGATTCAGGTGACGTAGTCGCCTCCGTGAGGAGGTACTCGGCGCCGTCGGCAGGCCAAGACTGCGCGGGGAGAGTGGCAGGGGGCAGGACGGCGCCCGGACTCGTGCCCCACCACGTGCAGGGCCGCAGGTCCGCAGGCGGCGGGCCGGAGCACAATGGTGGCGGGCGGTCGCCGTCAACGACGCAGGGCCCACGGGTCGTCGTTCTCCGCCGGATCGGACTGTTCGGGACGGAGCATCTTTCGGACGCAGCGCTGCAGTCCCGTCTCACCGGATCCGCCGGCGAAAGCCATCCAGGGCAGGGCGTCCATGGCGTGGGCGCGCTCGTCGGTGGCGAGGTCGTCGACGACGGCGCGCAGGTCTTCGGGGGCGGTTTCGCCGGTGAGGCAGAGCCAGCCGATTGCGGCGGCCAGCCGGACCTCGGGCGACTGTGTCCGGTCCCGCCACCGATCCCGCATCCGGGCGGTGGTCGGCGGGTGGGGGTGGGCGCGGGTGGCTTCGGCGGTGGCGAGGACCAGGGCAGCACGGACGATCGGGTCCTGCTCGGCGGCGAGCCGGGCGTGGAAGGCGGCACGGACCGCGTGCTCGGGGTCGGTTGCGGTGGCCAGAGCGTAGGCGGCGTCGATACGGATCGCGGGGGCGGGGTCGTCGAGAAGGGGCTGCAGGAGGGCGGTGTCGGCCGTGATCGCGGCCCTGGCAGCGGCGACCGACCAGCCCGCCGGGTAGCCGGTCACCTCGACGCCGTAGTCGTCGTAGAGGTCGTCGTACCCGGTGTCGGCGCGGTGGAGCAGCAGTTCCTCGCGGGAGGCGACGCCGAAGTAGCAGGCGCGGGCCGGGGAGGAGGCCTCGGCGAGCGCGTCGGCACGGTACGGGTGGCGGGTGTCGGCGGCGATCCGGATCAGGAACGGTACGGCGAGCACGGCGGCGGCCCGCATGTCGTTGGCGCACATGCCGCCCACAACGCCCGTTCCGGCGCGAACGGGTGAGTCGCCGGTACGCATCAGTTGCATGGCCTCCCTGACACGATCCCCCTGTGGAAAGTGCTCCCAGGGGACTTCGTCGAGCAGGAATCCGTCCTTGGCCTCGGGCCGCATGGCGGCCACCACCGCCCGCACGTCGAACGTCCCGCCCGCGAACGAGGCGAGCTCCGCCCCGTCCACCAACGCCCGGCACATCGCGAAGGTCGGATCCGTCCGCCACTCACCCACGTCACACCGTCCCACCGCTGAGTCCGATCGGAGCCGATCATGCCCGATCGGACCGACTTCGGTGCCAACGCGCTGCGTTCGCACGGCTGACTCGCCTTCATACTTCCGGCTGGCTGCTCCTGCGCTAGCCTCGTTGCACCATCTTTCACTTGGAGGTTGTGATGCGGGCCGTCTTCGACCCGGCCGAGCAGGGGGCTCTGCGGGCCGACGCGCGGGAAACGGCAGACAGTGACCCGCAGGTCGCCCACGTGCTGGAGCGGCTGGCCGGCGAAGGTGTCGCCCTGGACCACGTCACCGCCCGGGAAGACCCGCGCAAGATCCCGGGCCGGCTCCCGCTCGGCGACTCCGCTCCCATCCCGAACGTCGCCTGATGGGGCGGCAAGGTCCCAAGCGCGCCCGGATCGTCTTCTACGACGTGGCGCTGGAACAGATCGAGAGGATGACGGCGGCCGAACGCGAGCGGCTGGACCCCGTGCTGGTGGCCGTGTCCAGGAATCCCGAGCTCGGCATCTTGTCGAAGCACGGTGCGGTCCGTGAACACCGCGAGGACGGCGTCCGGGTGCTGTACGTGCCAACGGCCCTGGGCACCCTGATCCTGGTCGCATACGTCGAGACAGACTGACTGCGGGGGCTGAGTCCGGGCCTCGGCCCGGTGGTCGGTGCTGCTGTGGGGCAGGCTCGGGCGAAGGGGCCGCAGTACGTCCTGTACGACGGTCGGCGCGGCCTCGACCTACAGGATCCGAAAGAGACCGCCTAGCCGAGGTCCAACGGCAGCCCGAAGTGCCCTTTGATGATCCGCAGGGTGTGGGAGCCGTCGGCGTTGAAGGTGGGGTCGGCGTCGTACCGGGAGGTGTCCCGGCCAACGATCCCGGCATCCAGCAGTTCCCTCACCAGCAGGTCGGCGCGGGATCCCGCGCGGCGCGACTCTCGGCGTCCGCCGAGGTTCAGGTAGAGCTGCTCGAAGCCGCCTCGGCAGTACGCGAACTGGAACGGGTGGTCGGGGCAGTGCGGCACCATGTAGTTCTGGCCGTGCGGGCACGCGCACGGGGGCGTGGAGGCCACGAACACGGTCTCCACCCCGGCAGCCAGATGGGTGGCCGAGCGTGCGACCTCCCAGGCGCCGCTGTCCTGCGGAGCGCTATAGGCGTCCTGCTTCACCCAGGCCCAGCCCGCCTCTTCGCCGGAGGCGAGGACGGGGTGTCCCGTCCCCGCGAGGAAGCCGACGAGGGCGGCCAGGGGCACGCCCCGGCCGAAGGTGAGGTAGGTGTTCGGGGCAAGCCTGGTCACGGGGCCACCACCCCCGGCGCGCCCGTCAGTTCTGCCGACAGCGGTGGCGAGGTCAGGTCGAAATAGCGCGCGATCGTCTTGATGATGAGTTTGCGGTCGTCGTAGAAGTGGTTGTCGAAGCAGTCGTGCTCGTCGTCCTCCTCCAGCGGACAGTACGCGTCCGGGCCGATCAGGCCGGCGGCCAGCAGTTCGGGCGAGAGGTGGTCGGGGTCGTCGCCCACCCGCGAGCCGACGTCCTCGAAGCTGAAGGCGAGCACCGTGCGGCCGTCCCGGTAGTACTCGAACCACGGCCCATGTGCCTTCGCGCTGCACGGCTCGGTCACGAACACCACGAGCTCCGTGCCCGCGGAGCAGACGCTGCGGTAGTCGACCGGGTCGTAGTCCTCGATCTCCCAATTGGCCATGTCGTGCACGGCCCAAGCCCACCCGCCGTCCTCGCCGGCGGCAAGTGGCTCCCGCCTCAGGGCGGCCAGCCGCTCGGTGAGCACGTCGAGGGACGTGCCGCGGGCGAAGACGATGTTCACCTCGTGGCCGGGGAAGGACTCGTTCATCCATTCGATCATGCCCGACAGCCTATGAGAGGGCACTGACAACCACCGATGGATCAACGCGTGTGCGTTGTGCGGCAGTCGCGCGACGGTCACGTCCGACTGGATCGCGCCGTGCACCAACCCCCCTCACCTGACTGCTCTCCCCCGTCGTATCGCCGGTCCTGCTGGAAGCAGTGGTGCACAGGGGCCGCACAGGGCAGAGCTACCCGTCGAAACCGTCGGGGACCTTCCCGCAGGGCGCGTGGATTCTGACAGCGAGTGTCCCCGTCGGCTCGTACCAGTCCATATCGACCTTGTCGCCGGTGACCGGATCCTCGAAGCGGAATCCCATGTCGGAGATGTCCTCACTGATGAGCTTCCAGCCCTGTTCCGAGAGCCGGCTGCGGACGCGTTCCTGGCCGGCACGAGCCGTGGTCCGGGGAACGTCCGCAGTACTCCAGTCGAGTACGAAGCTGCGTACATCCCGGCGAGCCTCGTCGATGTGAGCGACAGACCGGAGTCCGCGGTAGTAGCAGGCACCCGTGTCCACGTGATGGGCTTCGAAGCGGGACCGTCCGTCCAGGTCTTCCTCTACGCGCCCGGCTTCCTCCCGGAGCCGCACGGCAACCGCGTTCGGGTCGACCTCCGGGTACGGTGCGCCGTTCCACAACCGGTACCCGCCCCAGGACAGGAACAACAGGAGTGTGACGCCGCCGAGCACCAGCGCCGTACGAGGGAGGCGCGCACTCGAGCGGGGCGCAACAGCGCCGGCAGGGGTCTGAACAGAGCTCATGGTTGAGAAGGTAATGGCGGGGTGTGTGCGTCACATCGGGGCGGCTACTCATATCGACGTGAGTAGTAGGCGATTCAACGATCAGCACGGGCGAGATCAACACGGGCGCATTGTCCGCCCGATCAGCCTCTCGCCCTGGGCCGGTTCAGTGCATGTCCTGGGGAGGGGAACAGACGGTCAGGCGCCCGGTGCGGAACGGTTCAGCGCAGAGGTGATGACGGCGGCGGCCATGCCGTCCTGCGGGTCGAGGCCCGCCAGGACGGTCGCTCGGTGGGTGGCGCCGTCGCGGGGAAGGCCTGGCAGGCCGTTGACCTCCAGGAGGTGGAGGGCCCCCTCGGGGTCGAGGCGGAAGTCGGCTCGGGCCATGTCCAGGAGGCCCAGGGCATCGAAAGCCAGGCTCGTGAGGTGGCGTGCCTGGCGAGCGAGGGTCTCGGGGACGGGGGCGGGGACTTTCAGATGCTGCCAGCGGGCCGGATCCTGCTTGAGGTCGTAGTCGAAGACCCCGCCGTCTGCGACCGTGGCGGGCATGGTGGTCTCCGCGACCGGGAGCGGGCCGCCCGCGGCCGTCAGGTAGGGGACGGTGATGTCGCGGCCGGGCACGTACTCCTCTACGAGCACCCCGTCCGGATACTCCTCGAGCAGGGCCGCCGCCAGGGCGGCGGCTTCCTGCGCGGTGTGGGCCAGGGACGTACCGGTGATGCCCTTCGAGCAGGACTCGAAGTTCGGCTTGACGATGACCGGAAACGACAGAGAGCACAGCCCTGCCGCCGGTGCGCCCGGCGTCAGGAACACGGCGGGCGGTGTCGGCACGCCGGCCTCGCGCAGGACGAGCTTGGTGCGGTACTTGTCCAGGGCCAGCGCCAGCGCCCGCGGCCCGGAGCCGGTATAGGACAGGCCGAGCTGTTCGTACAGCTCGGGAAAGGCGGACTGCCGCCAGGGGCCGCTCCACCCCTCCGCCAGGTTGAACACCAGGTCCGGCCGCATTTCCCCCAGGGCCCGGGCGACATCCGCCAGCGGCCCGGACACCTCCAAGGGTTCGACGGTATGCCCGAGACGGGCCACCGAGGCCATCAGGTCCTCGAGCTCCGCGCGGGAGGTGAACCCCCGCTGCTCCAGCCCTTCGGACGACCTCACGTTGTGAGCGACCGCTATCCGCACCGAACCCCCAGCCCCAACCACCCGATCCCGAACCTCATCCCTGCCCAGCCCAAGGGCCCGTGCAACCGCCCTGACCTGTACGGATCGCGCCATCGTCCGCACCGGAGCGCAAACACGCCGCCCGCAAGACCACGCCGGCCTGCCCGTCGGTGATCTCGAAATCCTCCCGCTGGTTCTCCTCCAGGTCCCTGAACCCGGATGCCTGAATCGCGCTGAAGCGAACGAAGACGTCCGTGGCTTCGCCATCGCGCGAGGGTCTGGGCGCCGCCCGATGGGCCTTCCTACGGGGCGGGAGTCGCGGGTGTCTGCGGAGCAGGCGTCGGGGATTCGTGCGGGACCGGTGGATGGCATGCGGCGCGGGTGGCGCTTTCCTCCGCACGCGGCCAGTACCGTCCTTCGAGGGCCTCGGCGCTGCGGTTGAGCCGGACCAGGACGTCCTCCAGCTCCCGTACTTCCTCAGGGGACCAGTCGGCGACCACCCGGGCCAGGCAGGACTGGTTGACCTCACGATCTTCGGCGAGCCGGCGCCCGCCTTCGACGGTGATGCGCAGCTTGCGGGCCATGCCGCCGTCCGGGTCCGCGACGCGCTCGGCCAGGCCGCAGCGCAGCAGGGCAGCCGTCTGACGGTTCACGGTGGAGGTATCGAGCCCGAAGGCCTCCGCCAACTGTCCGATGGACATGGGGCCTTGCGTCTCGATCCGACTGAGCAGCAGGTACGCCGAACGCTCCAGGCGTTCGGGGTCGCGCTCGCGCCGGGCAAGCACCTGGTGCCGCGAGAGCAGCATCAGCTCCCGCTCCAGTTTCTCCAGCACTATGCCTCCCGCTCCTTCCGGCGCTCCATTATCGCGGACCTGTGAACCCGCGGACCGGCGGACCCCTGCACGGCTCGGTCGGCGGGCGGCACCGCACGACGGCCGACGCTGCAATATGCATGATACATAGCATGTGTAGTATGCACTTCCCGTTGTCATCCCGCCGAGGCACAGCCTCACCCCGGAGGACCTGTATGACCGTCACCACGTCCACCGCCTCCCGCGCGGCCGAGATCTTGTCCCGGCCCGTCAAGCTGAACGGCCTGACCGTCCCCAACCGCATCGCGATGGCGCCGATGACGCGGATGTTCTCCCCCGGCGGCGTGCCCGGAGAGGACGTGCAGGCGTACTACGCCAGCCGCGCCGCCGCGGGTGTGGGTTTGATCGTCACCGAGGGCACCTACGTCGGTCACGACTCCGCCGGGCAGAGCGACCGGGTGCCGCGGTTCCACGGCGAGGACCAGCTGGCCGGGTGGGCGAAGGTCGCCGCGGCCGTGCACGAGGCGGGCGGCACGATCGTGCCTCAGCTGTGGCACATAGGCATGGTGCGCAAGCAGGGCGAGGCGCCGTATCCCGACGCCCCCGCCGTCGGCCCCTCCGGCATCCGCGTCGACGGCACCGAGGGGACCGGCCGGGCGATGACCCGAGCCGACCTCGACGATGTCATCGGCGCGTTCGCCGACGCCGCCGCGGAGGCCGAGCGGATCGGCTTCGACGGCATCGAACTGCACGGCGCGCACGGATACCTGCTCGACCAGTTCCTGTGGGAGCGGACCAACCGCCGCACCGACACCTACGGTGGCGACGCGGTGGCCCGTACGAAGTTCGCCGCGGAGATCGTGGCCGCGGTCCGCGAGCGCGTATCGGCCGACTTCCCGGTGATCTTCCGCTACTCGCAGTGGAAGCAGGAGGCCTACGACGCACGGCTCGCGCAGACCCCGGAGGAGCTGGAGGCGATCCTGGCCCCGCTGGCGGCGGCGGGCGTCGACGCGTTCCACGCCTCCACCCGCCGCTACTGGCTCCCGGAGTTCGAGGGCTCGGATCTGAACCTGGCGGGCTGGACCAAGAAGCTCACCGGCCGGCCGACCATCACCGTCGGCTCGGTCGGCCTCGACGGCGACTTCATCCGCGCCTTCGTCGGCGAGGGTGCGGCGCTCGGCGACATCGACAACCTCCTGGACCGCATGGAACGCGACGAGTTCGACATGGTCGCCGTCGGCCGGGCACTGCTCCAGGACCCGCAGTGGGCGGCGAAGGTGCTCGGCAACCGCTTCGACGAGCTGAAGCCGTACGACGCGGCGGCGCTCAGGTCGCTCAGCCGGTAGCCGGAAGCCGGAAGCCGGAAGGACGGTCAGCCGGCCGGTCCGAAGACGCCCCGTGACATCGGTCCGCCGAGGTCACGGGGCGTTCGCAGTCCGGTCGAGGATTGCCGAGCCTCGCCCGGCCCATTGGACCGTGTCCCATGTGGCGAGGCGGAGACGCCGTTCCTAGCAGCGGACAGCTGCGGCGAGGCCGAGGTGGGCCGGGTAGTTGCGGGAGTGGCGTTCGTAGCGATGCTCATCAGTCCCGCGTTCGGTCAGCGCGGCTCTCGGATGCTGTCGACGATGCGGGTCCAGTTGTCGCCGCCGTGTCCTTTCTCGATGGCGCGCCGGTAATGGGCCTGCACGGCCAAGGGGAGAGCGAGGTCGAGGCCGAGTGACATGCTGGTCTCGACGATGTGGTCGGCGGTCGCGCCCATCATGGTGACCGTGCTGAGGTCGCCGGGGTGCTCGCCGGCATCCAGCGCGGCGCCGGGGATCTCTTCGCCGGCCCTCAGGATGGCGCCGATCGAGTCGGCGGAGGAGAGCAACTCCGGCAGTGTTTCCTTGGCGTTCAGTCCTGCAGTACCCAGCATCGCGGTGGCATGCATCAGTGCGGACAGGGTGGTGAGGAACACCGTGAGCTGGGCTTGATACATCATCTGGGCGAGCCCCGGATCCGCACCCAGATGCTTTGGCGTGCCGAGCGGTGCCAGCACCGCCCGGTGGTTCGCCATCACCTCGTCGGGGCCGCTGTAGTAGACATGGGCCGCTTCCGTGCCGACCATCGGCGCCGGGACCATGACACCACCGGTGAGGAAGGCGGCGCCGTGGCCGGCCGCCCAGGTCGCCGCCTCGCGCGTACGGTCGGGCGTGTCCGAGCTCAGGTTGACCAGCGTACGGCCGGCGAGTGATGCGGTGGCACCGTCGAGGATGTCGTACATCGCCTGGTAGTCGGTGAGGCTGAGAATCACGAGGTCACTCGCTTCGACCGCCTCGCCAGGTGTTGCCGCGAGCGTCGCTCCGTCGGCGACGACTCCGTCGGCCCGGGCCGCGGTGCGGTTCCAGACGGTGACCGGGTGGCCGGCGGTGAGGAGGGTGCGGGTCATCGCCTGACCCATCGGGCCGAGCCCGATCACGGTGACAGCGCTGCCCTGCCTGGTGGTGTGGTTCTTCTGTTGTTCGTTCACTCCTCCATGCTCGGAGAGCCCGACTACTCTCGGAAGTACCCACTATTTTCTGCGGTACTTACCTTTTAGTAAGGGGGATCAGTGATGGCCAAGGCGCCGAGACGAGGGCCTTACATCTGCGGCATCGATGCTGCGCTCGACGTGGTGAGCGGCAAGTGGAAGGGACTGATCCTCTGGGAACTCGACGCCCATCGCGTACGCCGCTTCGCCGAGCTTCGTCGCGGTCTGCCGGGAGTGAGCGAGAAGATGCTGACGCAGCACCTGCGTGAGATGGAGGAGGACGGTCTCGTGCACCGGGAGGTCTATGCCGAGGTGCCGCCGCGGGTGGAGTACTCCCTGACCGAGCACGGGCACACGCTCAATCAGGCGCTCGGGCCACTCGGCGCCTGGGGGGTTGAGCGGATGCGTCGCGAAGGCTCCGAAGCGGTCGACGTAGCCGAGGCCTCACACGGCTGAGACGTCGTAGCGGTGGCTTCCGCCGGCGTTCGGCCCGAGCGCGGTCGCCGACCGGATTCTCGTAGCCGCGATGGACGGCTACGAGCCAGAGGTCGGCTGGAAGCAGCGCATCACGTCCCTGGCCCTGTGCGCGAGGGCCTTCGCGCACCAGGGCCCAACTCGCCGCGGTCTGAGGACGCTACGCATCGAGCGGCACCGGTTCCCGGCTGGTCATGGAGCGGTTCGCGTGGCGGCGCGGGCGCCGACCCCGAACGCTGCCCGGCCCTGGCCCACTTCGCCCGAGCTGAGACGTGTCCCGTCACGCGAGAGTGACGTCCCCCGCCTCAGTAGCGCCGGCACCGGCGGCTAGTGTGGCAAGGTGCCGAGGGGCGTTGATCTTGGGGGGACCAGTGGGTCGCAACAGTATGCCGGTGGAGAACCAGGGCGACACCGAGCTCTGCCTCTTCATCGAGCCGTACTGCGACGACTACTGGATGAAACCAGGAGAGGCACTCACCGTCCGTTCGGAGGCGGAGGGCATCGATGTCTGGTTCGACACCTATGTCTCGAAGGGTTGCGTCACCCTGTGGCTCTATGAGGACGGCGATCCGCACAAGATCGTTGCCGACTACGCAGTCGTCGACGCGAGCGGCACTCGGCTGGACTCCGGACATCAGAGACCCCGTGGCCAGCGCTGGTCGGCTGCCGGCCCGATAATCGACTGACGCGGGCGCGGGCCTGCTGGTGTTCGCGGCCCGGACCGACGCCGCGTCGCCCCCGGCCCGACCACGAGCCGCGCCTCCAGCAGGGCGGTCAGAACCTGAGTGGGTGACGAGGACCATGCGGCGAACGCGCTCCATGGACGCGCCCATCACCGGCCGGGGCCTGCTCGCTGACTCACGACCCTGTCGCCTCCGGCGACAGGTGTTCGGGGCGGAGCGGAGCGGGGCGCCGGGTGAGGCAGCTGCGTAAGTGAACTCCGACGCACCAGTACGGGCGGCCGGGGCAGCGGCAGTGGCGCGGGGACCGGTGGCGTGGTGGTCCGGGACGGAAGGACGTTCGCCGAGGTGCGCGTACCTGGCCGTGGCCTGGACGGGGCCGCTGTCCGTGTGCGGGTCGGCGGCGCGGAGACCGGTGTGGACCCGCTCCGCGCTTCCCGTCCCTGCCCCTGCCCCTGCCACGGCGGGTAGGGGTGGTTGGCCGGGCAGGACCCGTGCGGCAGAGCCGGCGACCGTCGCCGTCAGGAGGGCGAGGAGCACGCAGAGTGTCGCGGCGAGCCGGTGCTTGGTGGTCGGGACGGTGCGGAGTGCGGAGTGCATGCACCGTCCCCTTTCTGGGTGTCCGGGTGCGGGCGCGGGTGGGTCCGGGCCGGGGGTGGGACCGGGCCGGGGGTGGAGCGGACGGTCGGCGCCCCGGGCTGCGGGAGCAGACGCAGGGAGCCGCGGGGTCAGGGTTCGATGAGCCCGGCGCGGATGGCGTACCTGGTCAGCTCCAGCCGGTCGCGCAGACCGAGCTTGTGCAGCAGGTTGGCCCGGTGACGGTGCACGGTCTTGATGCTGATGAACAAGAGCTCGGCCATCTGCTGTGAGGAGTGCCCCTCGGCCACGAGTTTGAGGACTTCCTCCTCGCGCGGAGTGAGGAGACGGCCGCGGTCGACTTCGCCGTGAAGTCCCTGGTCCACGTAGTTGCGGATCAGGGCGGTGACCGCGCCGGGGTGGAGGAACGGCTCGTTGCGCATCGCGGCCCGGCAGGCGCTGACCAGGTCGCGGTCCGCGACCGATTTCAGTACGTATCCGCAAGCTCCGGCCTTGAGGGCCTGGAACAGGTATTGCTCGTTGTCGTGCATGGTGAGCATCAGGATCTGCAGGTCCGGCCGGAGCGCAGCCAGCTCGCGGGCGGCTTGCAGGCCGGTGAGGCGTGGCATGGTGATGTCGAGGACGGCCAGGTCGATGTCCGTGACCCGGGCCGCCTCGATGGCCTCCGCCCCGTTCCCGGCTTCGGCGACGACCTGGAGGTCGACCTCACGGTCGAGGATCAGGCGAATTCCTCGCCGTACCAGGGCGTGGTCGTCGGCGAGCAGGATGCGGATCGGCCCCGGGGTGGGTGCGGCGGGCGCGGAGGCCGTGTTGGTCGTGTCGGTCCCAGGAGGAAGCGCGGGCTCGGGCATGGTCACGGTTCCTTGGCAGCGGGGGCGGCGAGGCGGATCCGGGTACCGGAACCGGGCGCCGAGGTGAGGTGCAGAGTGGCGCCGGCGAGCAGGGCGCGTTCGCGCATGCCGCGGATCCCGGCACCTTCGCAGGCGGCCCCGATGCCGCGGCCGTCGTCGGCGATCTCCAGCACCACCGCCTCACCGGCACGGTGCAGGCTCACCCCGACGCGGCGCGCGTCCGCGTGGCGGGCCGCGTTCGTCAGGCTCTCCTGCGCCACCCGGTACAGAACGAGTTCGGTCTCCGGCTCCAGGGCGGGGAGACCGGTCTCGAAGTGGCGCACCACGTGCAGACCACTGTGGGTGGAGAAGCCCTGCGTGAGCGAGATCAGGGCGCTGACCAGGCCCAGGTCGTCCAGGACACCCGGGCGCAGACGGCGTACCAGGCGGCGGACCTCGTCCAAGCTGTCGCGGGTGATCTCCCGGGCCTGTTCGAGCTCCTCGCGCAGGGGTGCGTCCGCGGTGTCCGCGGCGCGGCCCAGCACCAGCAGGATCGCGGTCATGCTCTGCCCGACCTCGTCGTGCAGTTCCTGGGCGATCCGTCGGCGCTCCGCCTCCTGGGCGAGCAGCACCCGTGCACTGGACGTGGCCCTTTCGTGCTCCAGCCGCTCCAGCATGGCGTTGAACGCGCAGATCAACTGGCCCATCTCGCCGTCTGCGCCTCCGCCGGTGCCCGGCATGGGCAGACGTTGCCCGGGGCGCAGCAGGTCGACGGTACCCATCAGCCCCTTCAGTCGGTCCAGCGGTGCCAGGCCCCAGCGCAGCAGGGCCGCATTGGCGACCAGCATGACGACCAGGCCGCCCACCAGGATGACCGCCTCGGTCAGCAGTACCGGTACCGAAACGGTCACCGGCGCCCACAGCAGCAGCGCCGTCGCGGCGCCCAGCACCACACCGTTGAGCCCGAAGATCCGCCAGAACAACGACACCGGGGAAACCTCTCTTCCTGCGATTTAGACCTGATCAGCACCACTCTGGCTTCGTTTCTGCGGTCTGTCGATGGGTCTTGACCCCCATATCTCAGACGCCTCACGCAGCCACGTGGTCATCACGGGGCGTGCGAAATGGGGTCTGGCCCCCATGTCCTTCCGACGGGGGGACGGGCAGAGTCGAAGGACCGAACCGCCGGTGCGGTCGGTATCCGCCCATCCACCGCACGCTGCCCACGGACCGGGCGCCACCGCTGCACCCGGAGCCGACGACCCGAAGGGACTCTTCCCGTGCCTCTCGACACTTCCCGGACCAGCCCCCGATCCGACCGGCTGAACACCCACGACGCCCGCCGGCGCCTCGAAGACGCCCGCAGCAGCCGGACGGCTCAACTCCAGGCCCTCCTCGGAGGCGGGCAGAGCGAGGAGGGGCACCTGATGTCCGTGCAGGCCGCAGCCAACAGGCAGGTGCTCAAGGAGATCGAGGAGGCATTCGCCCGCATCGACGACGGTTCCTACGGCACGTGTTCGAGCTGCTCCAGACCCGTCCCCGAAGAACGCCTGGAGATCCTCCCCCACACCCGGTACTGCGTCAGCTGCCAGCACCGCGCCGCCACCTGACCCCGGCCAGTCCGTATGTCCCGCCCTGCTCACAAGGGGTGAAATCGTGAACCACCAGACCATCAGCGGCCCGAGCGCGCACTTGTCGCTCGAGGACCTCGCCGCCATGCAGGAGAACCTGCACGAACAGCTCCTGTTCCGCCAGGAACAGCTGCGCAGGATCACCACTGCATCCCGGACGGAGGAGCTGCGCCAGCGCCGTTCCCCGGCACGGATCGAGGTGGAGGTCAAACTCGCCGCCTCGGCCCGTATGGTCCTCGCCGATGTCCAGGCAGCGCTGCACCGCATCGCCGAAGGCCGCTACGGCACCTGCCACCTGTGTCAGCGCCCGATCGACCGGGGACGCTTGACCGTCGTGCCGCAGGCCCGCTACTGCGCACGCTGCCAGCAAGTACGGGAGGCCGGGCGATGAGCGCCGCCCGCCGACCCGGCGTTGCCCCGGCCAGCGGGCACCGGCCTCGGCCCCTGTGCCCACGATGCCCCGGCCTCGCCCTCGACCTGGGCAGTGCCCGTACGCGGGCCTGGATCACTGGACGTGGAGTGGTCCTCGACGTGCCCACCATCGCCCTGCCCGAAGCCAGGGTCGTGCACCCGACCCAGCGGGGCGCATTCGGGGACGTACCCGAAAGAGCCCGGACGCTCGACCGACTGCTCGGCCGACTGCTCGGCCGCCACATGCCGCCCGGCGCTCGCCCCCTGGTCGTGGTCGCCACACCTGTGTTGCACGGCCCCGCATACCGGGAGCAGGCCCGCGCCGTCGTACGGGGTCTGCTCCCGCGAGCGGTCCTGACCGTACCCACCGCGCGCGCCATCGCTCTCGCAGCGGACGCCGATCTCAGCCAGCCTCTGTTGGTGGCGGACATCGGCGCCCACCTCAGCGAGGTCGTCCTCCTGGTCGACGGCGCCGTCGTCGATGCACGTAGTACCGCCCTGGGTACCGGCGATCCGGTCGGCGCCGACGCTTCCGAGGAGCTCAGTGGCACGGTCGTCGCCATGGTCACCTCCATGCTCCGCCAGGACCGCACCGCACTGACCGCCACCGCCCTGAAACGGGGCGCGCTCCTGGCCGGCTGCGGTGCGCTGCGCCCCGACCTCGCCCCTCGGCTCATGGCCGGTCTCCGGGCGCCGCTGACGGCAGTGCGTGCGCCGGACACCGCCGCGCTCCGCGGCGCCGCCGGACTCCTTCGGTCCGCGCACGCCCATCCTGCGGTCCGGGCCACGTCCGGGACCGGATTCGGTCCGACGTTCAGCTGAGCACGGCCGTCTTCGCCGATGAGAGCGCGGAGCACCATCCGGCACGGAACCCGTTGAAGTCGCCCTCAGAGGGGTGACACCAGATCGAAGGAACCCACCGGCGCACCACTCGGGGTGGTCCAGAAGGCGAGCGTGTCCTTCCGGCCCGGCGCTCCGTGACACCACGTCAGGCAGCTTGGGCCACACCCGCAACCGCTCCGCAACCCCAGCCCGACGTTCTCGGGTCCCGTACCTGGCCTGCGATGATGATGGAGTGCCAGATCCAGGGACCACTGCCGTCGTGATCGTTCTGCCCGATGCCGCCCCGCTCCTCGATGCGGCGTCGTGCATCGACCCGTCTCTGGTGCGTCGTGGGGTGCCGGCGCACGTCTCGCTCCTCTACCCGTTCGTGCCGGAATCAACGCTCACAGATCAGGACGAGGAGGGCGTACGTTCCCTGGCGGCGAGCTTTCCGGCCGCTGATCTGCTCCTGGAGGAGCTCGTGACGGCGTCCGGCTTCGTCGCCGTCACCGTTCCGGAACTCCAGCCGCTCGTTGATGCGTTCCGCGACCGGTGGCCCGGATTGCGCCCGTACAGCGGCCGCTTCGGGGCACGGCCCGCCGCCCATGTCACGGTCGCCATGGGTGCAGACAACCCGACAGCCTCCGCCCATCTCCGCACTGCGGTCGGCAACCTGCTGCCTCTGCGCACCCGTGCGGCCGCTGTCCAGCTGGTGGTGCTGACGGAGGAAGGCTGGCGGCCGCGGTTCACCGCGCCGCTCGGCGGCCCGCACGGACGCTGACCCCCGCCCGACAGCCCCCTGACGATCTGCGCAGGCGGGACGGCCGCGGCCGCCGAGCCGCCGAGCCGCCGAGCCGCCGCCCGCGCGTCTACCCGGAACCGCCCAAGCCGAAGGCTCCGTGGCGCCCCTCTGAAAGATCTCCTCGATGCTCTGACGATGGCCGGACTGAAGTTCTTCGATGCAATGCCCGAACTCGCCCCCGGACAGTTCATACGCAGAAGCGCGACAGGAGCTCTCAGCCGGATCCGCCCCACGGACGCAGGACCATGAGCGAGCCTTCCGAGGTCGCCACCATGGCAAAGGGGAACCGGTCCACCTCAAGGCAGAGCGCAACGTCGTCAGGATGGACTCCCTGCCGCACGCCCTCCGCCAGCTCGGCGGCGGCGCGGGATTCGGCAGCGCGGCGGAGGAAGTCAGCTGCATCCGTCCCAGCCCCGGTGGCCCTCCGGGCGATGTATTGAGCGCACGCCAGATCTTCTTCGGCATGCCCATCTTCGCCAGTGACCACGAACGTGACACTGCCACTCATGCGCGTCCGCAGGAGCCGAGCTGTCGCTTCCGCCACCACGAAGCTGGCGCACAGCACCAGCGACGCCTCCTTGACCGCAAGGGCGCCGACCGTTCCTGCCGTCGTCTTCTGCACGACGGTCCGTCCGCCGAGGTCAACAGACCGCAGCAGGCCCGGCGAGTTGACCAGATCGAACCCGGGCGCGGGCGGACCGTCCTTGAGCGCCACCCAATCCGGGTGACGGGCCTTGAGCGCCAGGGCTTCGTCCAGCGACTCAGCAAGAACGATCTCTTCTGCCCCCTGAGCGAAAGCCCAGGCAGCCACGGTGAAAGCACGCATGACGTCGACCACGACCGCCACGGACGGGACTTCACACAGATCTGCTATGCCAAGGAATCGAGTGTCCATGCTGTCATGATCGTGCATGCCCGACCCGAGGCACCCGGAGTCGAGGACGAATGACCGGCAACATCCGGTGAGACGCCGGGTCGAAGTGCGCGGCGATGCGCGCACAGCTCAACGGGGGCGGAGACGGCCGACGCGACGCCGGTGGCCGGCGGCCGGCGGCCGCCAGTGCCCAGGTGGATGGGCAGGCGCCGGCCCGGAAGTCGGCCCGGCGACCGGTGGTGTGTCTCAGCCGGCGTCGGCCAGGGTTCCGGGTCGCGCCGGGACATCCTGCGAGGTGACCTGGCCGAGGAGGGCCAGCGCGGTCCGCGCGGGCGAGCCGGCCTCCGTGGTGGCGACCACGATGTTCTGGCCCGGGCCCTGGCTCAAGGTCTGCTGAGTGACGGTCAGTGGGCCGAGCAGCGGATGCCGCATCTCGTAGGTGGCGACGGCGCAGGCCTTGACGCGATGGTCGGCCCACATCGAGGCGAAATCCGTGCTCTTCGCGCTCAGTTCACCCACCAGAGCGTGAAGGGCGGTGTCGTCCGGATGTTGACCTGCCACCAGACGTAGATTCCCCACCACGGCCCGGGCCTTGGTCGGCCAGTCCGCGTACAGGTCGCGGGTATGCGCGTCGAGGAACACCAGCCGGGCCATGTTGGGTCGCTCCGCCGGCCGGTCCGGGACGCCCGGGTCCAGGTGTCCGGCGAACAGCGCATGCCCCAGCCGGTTCCACGCCAGGACGTCACTGCGGCGGCCTGTCACGATCGCCGGAACGTGGGCCAGCGCGTCCAGCAGCTGGCCGGTCGCCTCCGTCACCCGCTCCGGGGCAGGCCGCCGGCCACGGTCGGGGCCCTTGGCGGACCGGGCCAGGTCGTGCAGGTGCAGGCGCTCGGTCTCCTCCAGCCTCAGAGCCCCGGCGATCGAGTCCAGCACCTGCGGCGACGCGTTCCGGGACTGCCCCTGTTCCAGCCGGGTGTAGTAGGAGACGCTCACCCCTGCCAGCAGCGCCAGCTCCTCGCGCCGAAGACCTGGCACGCGCCGCCGCTCCCCGTAGGTGAGCAACCCGATCTCCTCAGGTAGCAGTTGGGAGCGCCGTATCTGCAGGAAGTCCCCGAGCCCCACTTTTCCGTTCATGGATCCGAGTATGGGTCGAGGCCCACCGCACAGCCTGCCCCTGGCGGGGATAGGCACCATCGGGTCTGGCTCGCCGCCAGGACCGGTGATGACGTAGGCGGAGCCGACCAGGCACCACCCCACACATCCAGGAGGACGCCTTGAGCGCGATCACCGGCGAGCACGACCTCTTCGAGGTTCTGGACGCATCCGCATTCGCCTTCACCCGGCGCGCATGGGTCGATGCCGAACCCGCCCGTGTCTATGACCTCGTCAGTGACGTGTCGGGGATCAGCCGCTGGAGCCCCAACGCCACCGACGTCACCTTCGACCAAGGCGCCGGGCCCCGGGTCGGGGCCTGGTTCAGCGGCCGCAATCACAAAGACGGCAGGCAGTGGACCACACGCTCCCAGGTTGTACGAGCGGACCCCGGCGCCGCCTTCGCCTTCATCGTCGGCGGCGCCGAGGACGGCATCGTGCAATGGAGCTGGACCTGCCACCCCCAGGGACGCGGAACCGTCGTCGAACAGTCCTGGCAACTCCTGCGTCTCGACCCCCTGCTCGGCACCACCCGCGGCGACCTCGTTGCACTCCGCGACTACATGGCGAACAGTGTTGAGACCACGCTGATCGCGCTCGCCCAATGGGTTGCCGAAGTGTGAGGTGCCGACCGGGGCTTCGCCGGTCTCGTCCTCCTCCTCAGCAACGCAACCCGGTCCCCTCCGGCGCATCATTCCGTGCACAGGGAGGGGCCACCGGAGCCCGGCTCCGTGCGCGGGGCAAGCCGCTGCTGGAGAGTCTGGGAGCCTTGTTCGTGTTGCATTCAGTTACCAGGAGGTCTGGGAGATGGGCGAGTTGTACCCGCCGGTTGAGCCGTACGAGAAGGGGATGCTCGACGTCGGCGACGGCAACCTCGTGTACTGGGAGGTCTGCGGCAACCCGGACGGCAAGCCCGCCCTCGTCGTCCACGGCGGACCGGGATCAGGATGCGGGACCGCGGCACGCCAGTACTTCGACCCGGACCGCTACCGGGTCGTCCTGTTCGACCAACGCGGCTGTGGCCGCAGCACCCCCCACGCAAGCGAACCCACGACCGACATGCGGCACAACACCACCCAGCACCTGATCGCCGACATGGAGCGGCTTCGGAATCACCTGGGTATCGACCGCTGGCTGCTCCACGGAGGCTCGTGGGGATCCACGCTGATCCTGGCCTACGCCGAGACCTACCCGGAGCGGGTGTCGCAGATCGTCATCCCCGCCGTCACCACCACCCGGCGCTCCGAGATCGACTGGCTCTACCGCGGAGCGGGCCGCTTCTTCCCCGAGCAATGGGAACGCTTCCTCGCGGGATCCGGTGGCACACCGCGGGACGGCGACATCGTCGCGGCCTACGCCCGCCTGATGGAACACCCGGACGCCGCAGTACGGGAGAAGGCCACGGCCGACTGGTGCGCCTGGGAGGACGCGGTCCTGTCCGGGGAAACGAACGGCGCCTCCAACCCCTACGGCGACCGCCCGCCGGCCGCGCAACTGGCCCTGGTCCGCATCTGCTCCCGCTACTTCGCCCACGGCGCCTGGCTGGAAGAAGGCGCGCTCCTGCGCGATGCGCACCGCCTGACCGGCATTCCGGGGGTGCTGGTCCACGGCAGGCTCGACCTGGCCGGCCCACTGGACACCGCATGGGAACTCGCCCGCGCCTGGCCCGATGCCGAGCTGACCGTCGTCGACAACGCAGGCCATCTGGGCAACGACACGACCCGCGCCCATGTACTCGGGGCACTCGACCGATTCGCTCGCCGGGAATGAGATCGGACCGCCCAGCGAGTCACTGGCACCTCACACGTCGCCGACCGCTGACACTCCCCTGTCGCCCGACACCTTCACCACCCGTCCAGCGTTTCACCGACGCCGCCCAGCCGGAAGAACACCGTGCCCGGGCCCTCAGACTCCCGGCACCTGCACCGTGTCCACCGTCGGTGCCGCGGCCGTCACCGCTCGTCGGCGCAACCCCAGCGCGGCAACGCCGGACAGCGCGCCCAGGAACAGCAACCCACCGCCGGCGGGCACGGCCGACCGCAGGCTGACGACCAGCGGGTCGTCCTCGTCGATGAGCGCGCCCTTCACCGCCGACAGGGGCACGGTGCCGCCCTCCGCCTCCTTGAACCGGTAGCGGGAGTCGGCGGAGTTGCCGCGGTTGTCGCCCAGCAGGAACAGCCGTCCCTCGGGCACCTTGACGCTGAACGCCCCGGGCGACCCTGCCACCGGGTCGCCGTTCAGGACGTACGGCTCCTCCAGCGGCCTCCCGTTCAAGGTCAGTGTCCGGTCCCCGGGGGTGTAGGCGATGAGGTCGCCGCCCACTGCGACCACCCGCTCCACGGCCAGGTATCGCTCACCCCAGGCTGCGGCGTCGCAAAGCACCACGTCGCCGCGGTCCACACCGGTGATCAACAGGTTGAAGACCATCGATCCGCCTGCCGGATGGGACGGCCTCATGTGGTCCGACGGCATGACCTTGGTCGGCATGAAGAAATACCCTCCGAGGCCCCCGACACAGCTCAGAGCCCCGCCCAACACCAGCAGTGCCACCGCTGCCACCCCGAGACGACGTCCCGGCCCCCGGCCCTGCGTTCCCACGATCACGCCCTGCTCTCCTCGCTCCGATGTGCGCCCGAACTGTACGGGGCCCCGGCGCGAGGAACGCCGACGGGGTCCCGTAGCGTGGAAGCGTGCATGCCGTGGCAGCACGGTGTTCTTCGTCGTGACCGTCCGGGCAGGGGCGCAAGTCAGCCGGGGTGCGGCCCGGTCAGGCCCGCCTCGTGGGCGGCGACGGCCGCCTCCACTCGGTTGCGAGCGCCCAGTTTCGTCAGGACGGCGCTGACGTGTGCTTTCACCGTGCCCTCGACGAGGTGCAGTCGGCCCGCTATCTCCGCGTTGGACAGTCCTGTGGCGAGCCCTGCCAGGACGTCGCGCTCCCGTTGCGTGAGCCGGTCCAGGGAGCGGTGGGGGTGTGCCGTGCGGTGGGCGCGCATTCCGGCGATGACCCGGCCGGCTACCCGGGGAGAGAGATAGGCGCCGCCGGCGCCGACCGCCCGTACGCCGTTGAGGAGTTCCCTGGGGTCGTCCGCCTTGAGCAGGAAACCGTCGGCCCCTTCCTCCAGTGCTCGGGTGATGTAGTCGTCCTGGCCGAAGGTCGTCAGCATGATCACACCGACGGCCGTCGGTTCCTGGCGGAGCCGGGCCACCGTCGTCAGTCCGTCGAGGCCCGGCATCTGGATGTCCAACAGGACCACGTCGGGCCGGTGTCGGCGGGTGAGTGCGAGGGCCTGATTGCCGTCGCCCGCCTCGGCGACCACATCGATGTGCGGGTCCCGGGCCAGGATGGCGCGTACGCCGGCCCGGACCATCGCCTCGTCGTCGGCCACCAGGACGCGTACGGGCCGGCTGTTCGGTGTCGTCTCTTCCACGCGAGGAGCCTACGGCCGGCTCACGGCCGTGCCGACGGCAAGCACCGGAGTTCCGACCCGGGGTGGGGTGCTCCCCCGACGAAAGGCAGGACGCGCCTTCCTTTCGGCCCATGGGCGTCGACAGTGGGCGCTCGTAGCGTCCTGCCGTACGGCATCGCAGCGAACTTCCGCGCTCCTCGCGCCTCGTTCTGCGTCCCGTGCGCCGAGCCTTCTGACCGACAGCAGAGGAAACCCTGTGATCAGCCTCCGAGGACTGACCAAACGCTACGGCGACACGCTGGCCGTGGACGATCTGACGCTCACCGTCCAGGCCGGCCGGGTGACCGGCTTCCTCGGCCCCAACGGGGCCGGGAAGTCCACCACGATGCGCATGATCCTGGGTCTCGACCACCCCACGCGCGGCCGGGCCCTGATCGCCGGACGACCCTATGCGGACCTGCGCCGGCCCCTGCGGGCCGTCGGGGCCGTGCTGGACGCCCGCGCGGTCCACCCGGCCCGCTCCGGCCGTGCCCACTTGCTCGCCCAGGCCAGGGCCAACGCCATTCCGGCACGCCGGGTGGACGAGGTACTGGAGGCGGTCGGCCTGGCCAAGGCGGCCCGCAGGCCGGCCGGAACGTACTCGCTGGGCATGAGCGGGCGGCTCGGCGTGGCGGGCGCCCTGCTCGGCGACCCTCCGGTGCTGATCCTGGACGAACCGGTGAACGGCCTCGACCCCGACGGTGTGCAGTGGATCCGCCGGCTCGTGCGGGACCGGGCGGCGGAGGGGCGCACCGTGTTCCTCTCCAGCCATCTGATGAGCGAGATGGAGGTGACGGCCGATCACCTCGTCGTCATCGGGCGGGGACGGCTGCTGAGCGACTCCTCCCTGGTGGAGTTCCTGGCCGCCGCGTCGCCTGCCGCGGCGCAGGTCTCGGTGCCCGACGCGGAAGGGCGGTCCACGCTGGTCCGCTGTCTGACGGCGGCCGACGGCGTCACCGTGGAGATGTCCGCGTCGGGGGAGCTCGCCGTGGGTGGCATGAGCGCGGCCGAGGTCGGTGACCTCGCCCACCACTGCGGCGTTCGGCTGCACGCGCTGAGCGACGTGAGGGTTTCGCTGGAGCGGGCGTACATGAACCTGACCGCGCGGAGCGTCGAGTACGCGTCCGGCGCCGCTGAGGAGAGGGGACAGCAGTGATCACCGCGACGTCATCCGGAGGGCCGATGCCTGCGCCGCCGCAGGAGGAGCACGAGGCTCCAGGGCGGAGCACGCCCGGTGGACTCGCCGGGGCACTGGCATGCGAGTGGACGAAGCTCTGGTCCGTCCGGGCCGCCTGCCTCTGTCTTCTGGCCGGGCTAGCGGTCACGACCGTGTTCACTTACTACTACGCCTCGATCGCCCGCATCAACGAACAGCCGGTCCAGCCCGTGGGAAAGGCCGCGGCCGCCTCCGCCGTCGTCACCCAGTTCGCCGTCGTCATCCTGGCCACGGTCGCGGTGACTTCGGAATATACGACGGGGACCATGCGGTCCTCCCTGCTGTGGGTGCCGCGGCGGCAGCGGGTCCAGGCGGCGAAGGCGCTGGTGACGGGCACGGTCGCATTCCTCAGCGGTGCCGTGTTCGCCGTGGTGGGCACGGTCGTCGCCTGGATGGCGTTCGACGGGCGGGCCTCGTTCGATGCCGGCACGGTCGTCGGTCAGATCCTCGCGATCGGGGTCTATCAGGCGCTCGTCGCCGTACTCACCGTCGGTGTGGCCTTCTCCGCACGGCACCCGGCCGGCGCGCTGTCGATCCTCGTCGCCCTGCTGTGGGCGCTGCCGAGCGTGCTCCTGGGGCTCGGCAGCGACACCCTCGCGGCCGTGAACGACGCCCTGCCGTACGGAGCGGGCGACCACCTCATGCGCGCCGGCGGCGACGGCCCGTACTCCACGGGGACAGCCGTCCTCATCGTCGCCGCGTGGACCGCGGCCGCGCACGTGACCGGCCTGTACCTGCTGCGCCGCAGGGATGCCTGACCTGGGCCGCAGGGACGCCCGACAGCGGGATCGGCGCCGTGGCGGGCACCTGTCGGCGGCCGACGCGGGCGGGTACCCCGTGCACGTCCCGGAGAATCGACGCGAAGCACGTCCCGACACCGGACCGGAAGGACTCCACGCGCCATGCCGCACCCGCGCATCCCCCCGACCAGGCTCGTCCTCGCCGACGGGGCGCTGTGGGCCGTGCTCGCCGCCGCCACCGGGTACGGGTTCCGCGACGCGGGTGGGGTCGCCTCGCCTTCGGTGGACCTGCTGCTCCCCCTGGCCGTGCTGGCGGTGGCCGTACCGCTGTCCCGCAGCCGGCCGGCGGTGGCGGTGCTCGTCGTCAACGGGTTGTGCGCACTGGGCCTGGCCGATTCCGCGACCCCGGCCAACGCACATGTCCTGTCGTTGGCCGCGCTGAGCTGTCTGCTCGGTGTGCGGGTCACCCGGGCCCGGGGACCACTGCTGGTGCTCGCGGCGTGCCTGGGCGTCGACGTCGCGGTCTGCGCCGTGCTGCAGGTGCCGGCCGTGTGGTGGTTCTACACCCTGGCGGTGATACCCACCGCCCTCCTGCTGCCGTGGCTGGCAGGACGCCACTGGCGCGGTCGGCGTGAACTCGTACGGGACGGATGGAGGCTGGCCCAGAGCCTGGAGGAGCGCCAGCACCTCGTCGCGGAGCAGGCCCGGCTGACCGAACGCGCGGACATCGCAGCCGACATGCACGACTCACTCGGCCATGTCCTGAGCCTGGTCGCCCTGCGCGCCGGCGCCCTGGAACTCTCCCCCGACCTCACCGACCGCGATCGCGCCGACCTCGCCGAGCTGCGCGGCACGATCGCCGACGCCGTCGAGCAGCTGCGCCAGACCGTCGCCGTCCTGCACGAACCTCGGGAGGCAGGTACCGGGACCGTGACGGGCGCAGTCGGGCTGCCCGTCAAGGACACGGTCTCCGACCTCCTCGGCCGGGCGGCCGCTTCCGGGGTGCCGGTGAGCTGGGAACAGCGCGGAGCGGTGCCCGTCCTGCCACCCCTGGTCGAACGCGGGATGTACCGGGTGGTGCAGGAAGCCCTCACCAACGCCGTCAAGCACGCCCCGGGCCGCGCGATCAGGGTAGGAATCAACCACGCAAGCGACCACACCCGCGTAAGCATCGTGAACGCCGCCGCGCGGGAAGGCGGGCGGGCTGAGCCGGGCGACGAGCAGGTTCCCACCACCGGATGCCGGGGACTGACAGGGCTTCGGGAACGGGTGACGGTGCTCGGCGGCACCTTGCGCACCGGCCCGCACCAGGGCGGCTTCCACGTAACCGCCGTCCTCCCCCACCAGGCCACGACCCGCACCCTGGGACAGGAAGCCGCCACCGGGAGCGGCGGGCACGCCAACCACCGCGCGGCAGCTCCGGAATCCGCGGAACGGCTCGCCGCGGTGCGGCGCGCCGCGCGGCACCGTACCGCTGCCGCATTCGCGGCGCCCGTCGCGGCAGCAGCCTTCTTCGTCCCGGCTGCCGCCTATCTGGCCTGGCAGCTGACGACGGGCGTACTCCCGCCGTCCCGGTTCGACGCACTGGAGCCAGGCCGCCCCCGCGCCGAGCTCAGCCATCTGCTCCCGGCCCGCGCCTTCCCGTATCCGCCCGACCACGCCCGTTCCGCGCCCCGGCCGCCGGGCACCACCTGCGAGTTCTACCGCTCGGGCCGCGACCTGCTCGACCAGGTCGACCTCTACCGGCTCTGCTGGTCCCACGGCGCGCTCGTGGCCAAAGACACCCTGGAGGCGAACCGGATCTGACCGGCCCACCCTTCGGGTCGTGTCCGCTGTGGCTCAGTCGACGGTGACGGTGTAGGTGATGCGCTCCGGCGCCGGGGAGGGGGTGGTCGCCCCCGTGGTCGGGGTGGCGGAGGGCCCGGTCGTCTCGGGGGGCAGGGTGGAGGTGTTGCCCTGGCAGGTGGTGAAAGTGCAGTGCAGCAGCGTGAACCGAGTGGTCCCCTTGCCCTTGGCCTCGAAGGTGAAGGTGAGCCGGCCGCCGGCGCCGGGCATCGCTTCGTCGCCGGAGTCCGATGCGTAGACCTGGCCGCGGCTGACGAGCACGGAGCTGTCGGGCTTGGGGTCGACCAGGTACCAGTACTCGCGCGTGGAGGCGTTCTGGTCGACGGTGAGCGTGAAGCGCTCGCCCGGCTCGGCAGTGATGCTGGTGTCCTTCACCGGGCGGCTTGTGGGGCCGGCCGGTTCGTCGGTGCCGGAGCCGCAGCCCGTGGCGAGCGCGAGGAGCGCGGCCGCCGCGATCGCCGCGCCGCCCCTGCTGCCGCGGAAGATGCGCGCTGTGCGCGTCGGGGAGGTCATGTTGCAAGCCTTGCCTGTGTAGCTGCTGATGAAGTCGTCCTGGCTGACCCAAGTGGTCGAGCCCAGAGGTTGTACCTGAGCATGTCACCCTCCTGCGCGGTGATCGTCATCGCGTGGGCGTCTTCCTCGCCCGAGACGTCGACAGGCACGCCACCAGCTGCCCGACGGGTCGGCGAACGGCATGCGCGCGGTACGGAGCTTCGCGCACGGCGCAGGGCCGCCGAACAGGCCCGTTGACCCCCGAAGCGGCTTCCACTTGCGCGGCGCATGCCCCAACGCCCGTGGGGAGAAACGCCATCCGGTACGCGCGCGGCCCTCCAGCAAGCGAGCACGCCGAAGCGCAGCCGGCGGCCGCGGCCGAGAGGACTGCCTCGGAGGACAAATGTCGTGGCCCGGCAGTTGCTGCGCGTGACATGATCAGCCGCATGAACGAATTCTCTGCACGGAAGGGCGGCCACCGCCCCGTCCGATGAAGTGGCTGGACAGGGCCGTGTCTGCGGGACACACCACGACTGCCGCCCACTCCGCCCGCATCGCGGTCCTCGACGCGATACGCGCCGACCGCACCGGCCCCGTGCCCGTCCGGCTGCTTCAGCTCTCCCGGGCCGACGACGCGTTCGTACGTCGTGAGGTCATGGACCTCCTGTCATCCACCGGGGCCGGGCATCCTTGGCCCGATGCCGCCGAGGCCGCGCTCGCTCGACTCACCGACCCTGATGAAGAGGTACGGCGCCGGGCCGCGTATCTCGTCGTGCACGCCGGAGGCAACGATGTTGCGCTCAGGGCTCTCGGTGAACTCACCGAGCCCGTGGTGCGTACTGCCCTTGCCGAGTGGCTCCGCGGCTCGGTCGCGCACCTGCAGGACGACTCCTTGGCCTCCGTCCGCTTCCTTGCCCGACTGGAGACCCTGAGCGTCGCACCTCCGCAGCAGTGGCTCCCGCTCGACAGGGCACTGCTCGCCGATGCCCGGGAGGCCTCGCGCCACCTGGACGGCGTCGGGTGGCGCTGGGGCCGGGTCCTGTACGGGCTGGGGCGCGAGCGCCACGTCTACGCCCTGGTGGCGCGGCTCCTTGCCGACTCCGCCACCCGGGACATCGGCGCCGGCTTGGCCCGGGATGCCTGTCATGGCTGGCGGGCGGCCCCGGTCGAACTCCTGCCCCTGCTCGTCCGTCACTGCGGACGAGGAATCAGCTCGGCCATGGCCAAAGCCCTCACCACCGCCTCCATCTCGGAGGCTGCGATGCACACACATGGCGCGCTGGTCGCCGAGGTCCCCTTCACTCCGTATCCCAGGGCCCGTCGGCCTTCCGTCAGTCCGCCGCCGTCGTACGACAGCATCACCGCCGCCGCGGTCCTCCAGGCCAAGCCCGTGGACACCGGGCGACTTCACCGGGCCCCTGAGCTCTTCGGGGCCCTGCTGGATGCGGGTCCGCTGACCTTCCGGCAGGCTGCCCAGCTGTACAACCTCACCTTCGAACGGCCTGGACGCATGCAGGCGATGTGCGCTCCGCTATGGCTGCGGCACGCCGGCCCCACCGCTCTGCCCCGCCTTCTCGCTCTCATGACCCCGCACCTCGGTGACTACGGGATTGGCGAGTACTACTCGGAAGGCCTGGCACGAATGGGCCGACACGCACTTCCCTCGCTGCCGTCGCTGACGGCACTGATCGACCGGCGTACCCGTATACCGGTCAACGATTCCACACGGGACGGCGAGACGATGCTGGACGAGATTCTGCTCGCCGCCGCGATCAAAGCCCGTCGCGCGATCCTCGCCGACACCGCTTCCTGATCACCATTGCCGCAGGACACGGCCGAGCCATCCACACCCCGCACAAGCGGATCGGCCGAGCTCTACGGCCACGACCTGGGCGCCCATTTCGACACCGACCAGCGGAGGGAAGGCCTGGCGGACGTCGGTCACGCCTTGGGCCAGGCGGGCCCGACGTCCGGCCGACAGCGGCGGTACAGCCTTCCAGAAGGGCCGGTCTGGAAGCCTCCAGCAATGCACCGGACGCGCACGTCGCGTCCCGGGGGCGGCGTCGGGGTCAGGTCACGGTGACACCGCTTTCTCCGAGGCAGGGTCGACGGGGGTGGTGCGGCGGGCCGGCCCGATGGCGGCGGCCGGTTCCGGCAGGCCCCGGACGGCGAGCCAGCTCAGGGCGGGCATCGCGATGAGGGGGATGAGGGCGGTACGCAGGCTGGTGGCGTCGGCGAGGAGGCCGATGGCCGGTGCGGCGATGCCGCCGACGCTGACGGTGAGGCCGAGGGTGATGCCGCCGGCCGTTCCGACGCGGTTGGGCAGGTAGTCCTGGGCGAGGGTGACCTGGAGCGAGAAGGGCACGTAGAGGCCGGCGGAGGCGAGGGCGACGAAGAGGTAACCGAGCGGGCCGGGGACCAGGACGACGCCCGCGACGGCGAGGACGGTCAGGAGGTAGGAGCGGCGGACGACCGTGACCCGGTCCCATCGTTCGGCGAGCCGGCCGCCCAGGACGGTGCCGACGGCACCGCCGAGGTAGAGGACCACGAGGGCCGCGGTGCCGGCGGTCGGCCCCCACCCGGTGCTCCGGGCCATGTGGAAGGAGATGAAGGTGCTGAGTCCTATGAAGACCACGGAGCGGCAGACCACGCCGAGGGTGAGGCGGAGGAAGGACCGGCGGTCGTCAGCGGCTGGGGTGAGGGCCCGGGTGCGGTGCGCGGTGCCGGAGGTGGTGTCCTGTCCGTGTCGGACGATCCGCAGGGCGGGCAGGCACAGCACGCTTCCGGCGAGCGCGGGCAGCAGGAGCAGCGGGGACATGGTCAGGCCGCCGAAGCCGACGACGAGGGCGATCAGCGCGGGTGAGAACGCGAAGCCGAGGTTGCCGCCGAGGGAGAACCAGCTCATGGCGGTGTGGCCGCCCCCCGAGGCCACGCGTGCGATGCGGGCGGATTCAGGGTGGTAGGCGGCGACGCCGACGCCCGAGACCGCCACGAAGAGCAGGGTCAGGGCGTAGGAGTCGCCGAGGCCGCTGAGGGCGATGCCGAGGCCGCCGACGAGCGTACTGACGGGCAGCAGCCAGGGCAGGGGCTTGCGGTCGGTGAAGGCGCCGAAGAGGGGTTGGGCCACGGAGGAGAGCAGGGAGGCGGCGAGCACGATGCCGGAGGCGGCGGCGTAGGTGTAGGCCCGTTCGGCCACGAAGAAGGGGACGAGCGCTGCGACAGCGCCCTGGTAGACATCGACGCAGGCGTGTCCGACGGCGAGGAGGGTGATGGCGCGGTTGCGAGGCGGGCGGGTGGACGTGCGGAGGTTCTGGGACGTTTTCGTGGGCACCGTGCCATCGTCACAACCCCACGCCATGTCGCACTTCCGATAAAGTGCCAATCAATGCGTGAAATCCGCCATGAGCCGATCGCCCCGACCCGGGTCCAGTGGATGGCCTCCGGAGCGGACATCGACCCGCACCGGCACGACGACCACCAGATCGTCTACGCGGCCCGGGGCGTCCTCACCGTGACCACCGGACTCGGCACATGGGTGGCTCCCGCCAACCGGGCCATCTGGGTGCCGGCCGACACGGTCCACGCGCACCGCGCGCACGGCACGATCGACCTGCACCTGATCGGTCTCCCGGCCTCCCGCACGGTACTGCCATCGGACCGGCCCATGGTCCTCAACGTGGACGGCCTGCTGCGGGAGTTGATCCTGGCCTACACGCGGGAACCGGAATCACGGGGACCCGAGCGTCGGCGCCTGCTCGGCGTCCTCCTCGATCGGCTGGTCCTCTCACCGGAGCAACCCCTGCACCTGGCCTCCCCGACCGAGCCGCGGCTGCGCCGGCTCTGCGAGATCCTGACCGCCGACCCCGCCGACAGCCGAACCCTGGACGCGCTGGGGCGGGAGGTCGGGGCGAGCGCGCGGACCCTGACCCGCCTGTTCGCCTCCGACATGGGCATGCCCTTCTCGCAGTGGCGCACCCAACTGCGCCTGCACCAGGCCCTGATCCTGCTGGCGGAGGGGCAGACCGTGACGGCCGTGGCCCATCGGTGCGGCTGGTCCACGCCCGGGGCGTTCATCGACGCGTTCCGCAACGTCTTCGGCCATACGCCGGGCAGGCACCGCTCCGTGACCTGACCCCGGCCGATTCAGGCGGGGTATTCGGCGTCCGCCACCGCCGCGCGGTGACGGTCGTCCACGGCGCCGTCCACCACCGGCCACCCGGCCGGGCGGGGGCGAGGGCGCGCACCCCGCGGCAGTCCGCTCGCAGCGAGCGGCGCAGGCCCGTCCCCACCCCGCTTCTGCAACAACGTTCAGTACGGGAGGTAGTAGCTGAGTACATCGGCAGTGAGCGGAGGGAAGAGCACCTGGAACAGCTCCTCGTCCGCGGCGTAGACGTCGGGGCGGATCCGGGTCAGCCCCTCGATCCCGTGCGGGCCGAACAGCAGGGCGGCCAGATGGTCGGGCGCCACACCGGCGCCTCCCACAGCTCCTGGCGACTGTATCGGGCCGCCGGTGACGACCTCACCGAGCCCGTTGGCGAGAACGGGAATCCGGTAGTGGGCGCCGAAGGTGGAGATGACGATGTCTCGGCCGGCGCGGTCGATCCCGGCCGCGGTAAGACGCTGCCAGAACAGCGGACGGAGCCTGTCGAGCAGCGCTGCGACATCCGGTATGCGGATGTAGTACTGCTCTGCATTCCGTCGCGGTTCGTGGTCGATAAACTCCTGCCACGCGTTGCCCGTCACGGTGCCCGCCCGATGGACGACCTGTATCCGGCCGCCGGGCGCCAGGGCGGCAACGCCGCTCAGGAGGTCCCGTGCCGCCGCCTCGTCGCGGGCCGCGGCCTCGGCCAGGAGCATCTCCTCGCCGGGAGGCGTGGTGCGCGCGGCGGCAATGACGGTGTCGGCATGCTCGAGAACCCAGAGGTTGCTCGACTCGTGGTCCAGGAGCCATCGCCAGCACGCCGCCGAGTGCGGCATGGTCACATCGAATCCGCTCTGGGCCGAAGCCTGCAGGGCAGCCATGGAAGGGATGTCGGAGGGCCGGGCGGCACGGAGCGTGCCCGTTCCGTCGCCGGGCGGCAAGGCGTTCACGTTCAGCGCCTGCGGTATGTCGATGGCGTACTCATAGCCGAACAGCCGGTAGAAGTACGGGATTCCGATCATCGCCTGGACGACGTGGCCACGGGCGGCAGAACGCTCGTGAGCCCAGTGCATCAGCGCCCTTACGAGCCCCCGTCCCTCGTACTCACTGTCGGTGGCGACCAGTTCCACCTGACCGGCGGGCAGGCGAACGCCTCCGATGCGCACCTCCTCGTCGAGGAGCGTCGCGGTGGACACGACCCGGTCGCCGTCGACGACCACGGCACAGGCGGACAAGCCCGCGTCGGGGTCGGTGACCACCAGCCGGTGGTCGATGGCGTCGTCCGGCTCACCGCGCTCGGACAGGAGCGCGCCGATCTGGTCAAGATCTGCGGGCCCCGCCGGTCGCAGGGCGAGGCCGTCGGCCAACGAAACAGTTCCGGAACAGTCTTTGATCATGGTCACAGCCAGACTGTGGCATCGCCCGGCCATCCCGGCCAACAAGTTTTTCGCAGCTCGTCGTCAGCGCCGACGGGCAGCGGGTGGCCCACCACGCCGGCTCACGTCTGCTCGCGGATCCGGCCGACGCCACCACACTGACCAGCGCCTTCAGTAACGCGGCGTCGGAAGGCCGCGGGAGGCCGTGGGAGGCCGGCCGCCGTATCGTCAGGGCGTCAGAAGCCTGTCGCGGGCCGACGAAGTGAGGCGGATGCCATGAGCGTGCTTCAGATCGCGCTGCAGGAGGACTTCCGGGGCGAGCACGTCGTGGTCTCCGTGGACGGAACCGTCGTCCTGGACGACCCCTCGGTGCACACCAGACGGCAGATCGGCCTGGCCCGCTCCCTCGAGGTTCCGGTACGGGACGGCGCGGTCACGGTGGAGGTCTCGGTCCAGGGAGGGCCACACCAGAGTGTGGAGATCGACACGACCGTCACCAAGGCGGTGCTGGTCGACCTCGACGCCGACGGCGGCCTCACCGTCCGCGCGAGCGGGGACCTCCCCCGTTTCGCGTAACCGGCACCCCGCCGGGCGAGGCGCTCCACGGACGGGCTCGATCGGACGCGGTCGGATTGCGAGCCAGGGTGGTTGCACTTCCACTTGAGGGGACCGGCCTTCCAAGGGCAGGGGTGTGCGCTCGGCGGCACAACCGGACGGAGCGCACGCTCCCGGCCGGTTCGGCAGCCGTGGCAGCCGTGGCAGCCATCCGCATCGCGCTCAGGTGTCCCAACCGTCGCAGCGCCCTGCACTGATGTGGCAGAGCATGTCGACAGGCCACAAGCCCGCGCGCCACACGCCAGCGTGCCACGCCCGGAAGCAGCCGGACACCCACCCCTTCCGCTGCACCACCACGCACGGGCGACGGAGCCCGGGCTGAGGAGAGGCCGGCATGACCACGCAGAAGCACCGTCCGCCGAGTGGGCTCGATGAGCTCGTCCGCGCCGTCGTCGAGGAGATCACCCGCGTTGCCGGTGACGGCCGGGCACGAGACGGGAACGGCTCGGGCCCGTACGCCGAGCATGTCCAGGACCGCTGGGACACGGCGGCCGGCAACCAGCCGGCAGCGCCGGCCGCGGCCCTCCTGGTCCAGCGCAGCGGCGTGTACATCCGCACCGACCTGCCCATGGTTCCCACCCCCGACCACGACGGCGGGCAGGTCGTCCAGAACGTGATGACGATGCCCGGCATGGTCGCGCCCGAGCTGCGGCCGACCGGTGCCGCAATGCGGGCGGGCTCCCTTCCCGACGAGAACGCGATCGCGGCCGAGCAGCCCCAGACCGGTCAGCCGCCGGCCGAGACGATCCCGCCCGGCGCCGCCCTCGGCCTGTTCGAGGAACTCCGTGTGGACGTGGACGGGCCGGCCCCCACGATGACCGTTTCGGGCCGCATCTGGCGGCTCATCACCGGCGGTCTCACCTGGATCGCCAAAGTGACCAAGCAGCCGGACGGCTCGTACACCGGCCCGATCAGCTACCGGGACGGCAATGTCTCTCTGCGCCCCGCCACCAAGATCCGCGTGCAGCTCACCGGCCGCCCACCGCTGCAGCCGCTCGCCGCGGTGGTGACCTTCAGCCGACCGGGCGCAGCCGACCTGGTCCTCGGCTACACCTTCGCGCGGTCGGCGTTCCGTGAGGTCGGGATCGAGTTCGACCGCGTCGAGGGGGCAGATCAGACGGATGCGTACGCACTGCACGACCACCCCGTGCGGCCCGCCGGCCTCCCCGACATCACCCTCACGGTGGAGGACGCCTACGCCCGCCAGGGGATCAAGGTCACCCGCACCCGCGGCAGCAACGTGATCCCGCGCTCGGCCTCCGTCGACGACAAGTGGTCCGACATCGAGATGCACGACGCGATGCAACAGCACTGGTCCGAGTGGAGGCCGGGGCCCGGTGGGCAGGGTGTCGCCCAGTGGCAGGTGTGGACCCTGTTCGCGGGCCTGCACGACCGGGGACGAACGCTCGGCGGCATCATGTTCGACGACATCGGCACCGCCCAGCGGCAGGGCTGCGCGATCTTCTCCGACTCGTTCATCTCCGAGCGCCCGCCGAACGACCCCGCGCCGGACGCGTTCGCCCGCCGGATGCGCTTCTGGACGGCCGTGCACGAGATCGGGCACTGCTTCAACCTCGCACACGCCTGGGACAAGTCGGCGCAGCCTTCGTGGATCCCGCTCGTCGACGAGCCCGAGTCCCGGAGCTTCATGAACTATCCGTTCCTGGTCAACGGCGGGGAGCAGGCGTTCTTCCGTGACTTCCGGTACTTCTTCTCGGAGAACGAGCTGCGCTTCCTGCGGCACGCACCCGAGCGGTTCGTGCAGATGGGCAACATCCCCTGGTTCGACCACCACGCCTTCGAGCAGGTCCGTCACTACTCCGCCCCCGGCACGCTGGCGCTCTCGCTCCGCGTCAGCCGCAACCCCGACCACCAGGGCGCGTACCGCTACGGCATGCTCGAGCCGGTGATCGGTGAGCTGAAGCTGGCCAACACCTCCACCGACCCGGTGATGGTCGACCGCAACAAGCTGATGGGCGACGACCTCGGCATCGTCATCCAGCGTGAGGGCGAGACCGAGGCCCGGATGCACCGGCCGTATCTGCGGTACTGCATGCGCCCCGAACCCGTGGTGCTGCAGCCCGGCGAGGCACTCTACGGGCAGATCGTGCTCAGCTCCGGGCTGGGCGGCTGGCAGATCGCCGAGCCCGGTACGTACCGCGTGTACGCAGCGCTGCGTACGGCCGTCGGCGGTACAGCGACCTCCGTGGCGGGTGCCACGGCCGGGCAGGTCATGGCCGCGCCGCTCATGCTCCGCGTGGAGCGTCCGGCCAGCCGTGAGCAGGAGCGGCTGGCGGACGACGTCTGCACGGACACCGTGGGACGCGTGCTGGCGCTGGGCGGAAGCCGGGTGCTGCACGAAGCCAACGACGTACTGCGCGAGGTCGTGGAACGGATCCCCGACGAGGGCGTCGCCAAACACGCCGCAGCCTGCCTGGCGCTGGCGGAGACCGTCCCGGGCAAGGTCATGCAGGGTGGTGGCGACGGCACGGGTCCGCGCCTGGAGCTCACGACGTCCGACACCGCGTCGGGTTGGCAGCACGCCGAGCAGGCGTACGGGGACTTGAACGCCGCCGCCGAGACGTTCGGCCACATCCGTCTGACCCGCAACATCGAGCACATCGCCCGGTCGCTCGACCAACAGGGCGAAGGCGAGCCCGCCACGCGGCTGGTGAGCGGTCTCGCCCGGACCCTGGACAGCCGCCGGGTCAAACCAGGTGTGGTCAAGCGAGTCCGCAAGCTGGAGCAGCAGCTCGCCGCCAGCGGCGGCGGCGGTCAGTAACGGCCGCCGCGCCCGGCGGATTCACCCCACCCCCTCCCGGAACCATCCGGGAGGGGGTGGTGGCGCTGCACCGCGTCCCGCCGGCCAGGACGACTCGCCCCGTGGCACGACCTTCACCGCACCGACCCGTCCCCACCGACTACCCACCCCGCCCTGCGCAGCACGAACCCGGTCAACGCCTGAGAGGGTGTTCTGCCGTCGCATTTCCGTCCGGTGCGGACTATCGCTCCACTCCGGCCACGGACCCGCCACGGCGGTGCCGCAGTCACTGGGGAGGTACGCGACGACGAGAGCGGCGGCCTCCTGGGGTGTGGCCGCCTCACCGAGGAGTTCGGCGCAGCCAGCGGCATACGCCAGGTCCACTCGACCACGGTCTCCGTACCCATGCCGTCGATCATGCGCAGTGGCGCCTGGCGGAGCAACCTGCAGCCCCTGTCGGGGAATCAGCAGCGCTGGGACGCACGCTGCGAGGCAGGGCGACCACCCCTCAGCGACACGCCGCCCTGGCGCAACGTCGTCGACTCCTCTGCCCGGACTCGCCACGATGTGACCGATGCAGCCCACCGACCGTGCCGAACCCCAGCCGCCCCGCCGTCGATCGCTGGGCCGCTTTCTGAGCCACCCCGGCTGGACCGGCATCAGCGGCATCGTGGGCGTGCTCGCTCTCGGTGTCACCATCGCGGTCATCCTCTACGGTGACAGGGACCAACCCGGAGTTTCCCCGCCGACGACCTCCACCTCCGCCTCCACCTCCGCCGGGACACACGACCCTTCCGGCCCCCCACTGTCCAGGGAGGACGGCGTGGCGACGCCGCCCGTCCCCGGCGGCTGGTCGGTCGAGGGCGGGGACCTCACCGTCACGGTCACGAAAGTGACGAAGTCCCCGGAGGGCGCCCTCCGCCTGCACGTACAAGTCGCCAACGGCTCCGCGCAGGAGCGGGTGCTGCCCCTCTCCGGCATCACCGCCAAGGACGACCAGGGGCAGATCTACACCCCGTCGAACGACCCCGCCCACACCCGGTGGCCGGGCAGTCTTGCGCCCCACGGATCATTCACAGGGGTCGTTCAGACCCGAGAGCGGGCCGGGCCACAGGCCAGCTACCTGAAAATCACCTTTGCGCGAATCTTCGGCGATGGCGCCACCCCTCCGCCCGACGGCCTCACCATCGCCGGCCTCGACCTGCCTCGCCGGCAAGCACGCCGCGCCCGGGTCGCCCGCCGGGGCTGACGGATACCGAACTGCCGGCTCTCGCGAGGG
This sequence comes from Streptomyces sp. NPDC054932, assembly GCF_053610205.1. NCBI lineage: Bacteria > Bacillati > Actinomycetota > Actinomycetes > Kitasatosporales > Streptomycetaceae > Streptomyces > Streptomyces sp. NPDC054932. The sequence goes on from NZ_JBSGXU010000005.1 coordinate 46,179, forward strand.
CCGTGCCGATGCGACTCGCTGCCCTTCAGAGGCCGGCGCTGCGGCGTCGCCGTGCCCAGTGGTGGAGCAGCGCCCAGAGCACGGTTGCGTTGATCAGGGCGCCGACCAGGACCGCGGCGTAGAAGCCGAATTCGGTCCAGATTTCAGGCTGTGCGGCGAGGGAGGTGTCCGGTGCCCAGTCAGCGGGGAGCGGGGCCGACTCCGACGGATACTCCGCGGGCAGCGGGGTGGGCGGCTGGTCGCCGTGGTACGGCTCCACGACCGGGGCCGATTCCAGGGCGTCGGCCGGCGAGGGCCCGAAGGGGATCAGGAGCAGGAGGCTGACCGGCGCCGTGGCCAGAACCGGCCACATCGCGCCGAACCCGATGTCCCCGGTCCGGCTGACCACTGCCACCCAGACCAGCATCCCGAGCACCAGGACCAGGTATCCGCCGGGCACCCACATCTCAGCCTTCGACCAGCGCCGTTCCACCACGTCCCCCGCTCCGTTGTGTTCGTTGTGCAGCCAGTATGGAAACGGCCGGGGCCCGTCACCTGAGTACGCCTACTCATCCTGCTCCGCCCCGCATACCTGGTCGCAGCCGAAAGTCGGAGGGCGCCCCCGACCGCTGCTGTTCAGCGGCAACCACAAGGGTCCGGTGCCGCCCGTCGGCACAAATCCCCAGCGCCTGCTGCCACCGTACCCAGCGCCTTCGCCGACCCGGACGAGTAACCCCGCAAGCGCCCGGGGACGTTCCTGTGGCGGCTTCCGCAGGCCGGCGGTACCTGGTGGTGTCGAGCGGGCCAGGAGCCCCAAGGTCACCGGAGGCAAGGCCGCTGGCCCCGGAGTGATTGCGGAGAAGAAGGCCGGGGCGAAGAAGCGGATCCGCTCCACACCACCCACAGACGGAAATGGCGGTTGAACGCTCTCGGATGCCATGGCTCACGACTGCTGTGCAGGCACCAATCCGCCGTCATGCGGACGTAGGCAGTCCGACGTAACTTGGAACACGAGATCGTCTGCCATTGGGAGTCCCTATGCACAGACTCGGGGTGGCCCTTCTGCGCGAGGTCATGCTCCGGATCGGACAGAGGTCCAGTCCTGCCCTCCGCAGATTCATCGTCGTCATGAGCGTGCTGCATCTCGGCGTCTATCGACGAACGGGTGGTCTGCTGGGACGACTGGGTCTGAAGCACGGCAAGATCGTGATCATCACGACGACGGGCCGTAGGACCGGCGAGCCGCGGACGGTTCCCCTCCTCGCTGTCGAGGACGGCGAAGACCTCGCGGTCATCGCCTCTCATGGGGGCCTGGACCAGCCACCGGGCTGGTGGCTGAACCTCGGAGAAGATCCCTTCGCGACGGTCGAGATCCGAGGTCGCACCTGCCATGTCAAAGCCGAGCAGGCTGACCAACGGAAACGTGCGGAACTGTGGCTCCGGTTCGTCAAGGCTTTCCCCGGGTACGAGGATTACCGGCAGCGCACAGCCCGAGAGCTTCCCATTGTGATTCTCCATCCCGTGCCCGGACCGGCCGTGACAGCAGGTTGAGGGACCCGGTATGCACGACCACAACGGAATCCAGCGCATTCTGGAGGCCCCGTTCGTCCCTCTGGGACAGTGGCCGACTCCTATCTCGGCAATCTCCCGATCAAACGGGGTGGATGTCCTGGTCAAGCGTGACGACCTCTCCGGTCACGGCCGCGGAGGCGTCAAGACACGTAAGATCGAGCATCTGGTCGGGCACATGCTGGAGAAGGGGTACGGCAGCCTCGTCACCCCGGTGGGCAACGTGACCAACCTCGTACACGACATCCTCCCGGTACTTCGACGGTTCGACATCGCATGTGAAATCGTCGTCGCTGACGTTCCGCCTCTTCCTCTCGGTGAACGACGGAGGATGTTCGGCGGCCTCGGAAGCAACGTGCGTCTGATCGGTCCGGGCCACATCGAGGCGGCCGGTGCGCTGGCCGGTGCCTATCACCGGAGCCGCAGAGCGGGACGGCGGCCGTTCTTCGCCCCGCCGAGCCTCGCACATCCCGCAGCGGTGATCGCTGCTGCGCGCGGTTTCCTGGAAATGGTGGGTCAGGTCGAGGCCATGGGGGTGCCGCCGCTGCAGACGGTGTTCATCACGGCCGCGTCGGGCACGGCGTTCGCGGGTTTCGTGCTGGCGGAGAACCTCCTGCGCCTGCAAGGACATCGTCCGATCCATGTCGTCGGCGTTCAGGTTTACCCGGGCCCGGCACGCTGGTGGATCCACGGACTCGTCCGGTGGACCGAGCACTACTTGTCGGTGTCCGACCGGATGCCCAGTGGACGCATCGACCTGAGGACGACCAGGATCTATCGCGAATTCGGACGCTACCCGACCGAATTGGTCGAGCTGTGCACATCCGTGAAGGACGAGACAGGACTGAAACTCGACCCGGTATTCGGAGGCAAGACCTGGTCGGTCATGGAGTCCTGTATAGCCCAGGGGCGCAGCAAAGGTTCCGTGTTGTATTGGCACTGCGGCTACACGCCGGACTGGGAGGTCGTGCCCGCGGCTTGTTGAGGTGGGCCGGCCTGCCTCACTGAAGGTCTATCTCGACGGAGATCTGCTCAGCTGCCTGGCAAGCAGCGCGTCGAAGACACGTGTGGGCAGAGCGGTGGACAGGGCCACCCCCGCGCGTGCCTCCGCGCCCATGAGATAGACGGCCTTGGGATGTCGCGCATAGAGCGCATGACGGGCGGCACGGGCGACCACCGACGGTGAGAGGCTCCGTCCCGCCGCGGCGGAAGCCACGTATCGCCGCATGTTCTCCAGTGTGCCGCCGTACAACTCCTTCGCCCTCGTCGGCAGTCGGTCCGTCAAGCCCTGCACGGAATGGTCCGCCTTGCTCCAGATCGGGGTCGCCACCGCTCCGGGCACGAGGACGGACACGCGGATGTTCCATGGCCGCAGCTCGCGTCGCATCGACTCCGCCATCCCGTTCAGTGCGTGCTTCGACGCGGCGTAGGGTCCGAAGCAGGGTGCGGCGATGTGTCCTGCGACAGAGCTCGTGAAGAGTACGCGTCCGTCCCCGTGATCGCGGATCAGGTCAAGAACCGCCTGAGTCACGGCCAGCTGGCCGAAGACGTTGACCTCGAACTGGTGTCTCATCTCATCGATGGTCACGTATTCCAGGGGGCCGCCTGTCGCGGCGCCGGCGTTGTTCACCACTCCGCGGAGGCGCCGCCGGCCCAGGAGCCGGCGGATCGAATCGGCCGCCTCCATGATCTGGCTGCCACTGGTGACGTCCAAGAGGATCTCGTGCACCGCACCTGGCAGTCCGTCGCCCTTCGGCGCGTCCCCGGCCCTGCGCACACCGGCGAATACGGTCACACTTCGCCCGGCGAGGTCCAGAGCGATTGCCCTGCCGATCCCGCTGGATGCACCGGTGACGAAGACTGCTTCGTCTCCGGTTTCCTCGAGGTGCCGACCAAAAAGTGAGTGACGCCTCACGCGGCGGCCTCCTCGACCGTTCATGAACAAAGAAGCGGAGCGAAACGGTTGCGAGCAATTACGTCACCATGATGAGTGAGAACCCGGCTTTGCCCCCCTGTCTCCACCGGGAGCTCGTCGGCTCATCACCCGAACGCACCACTGTCGCGTCAGTCAAGCCGACGAGCCGCTATACGGAATTCGGGCTAGACTGATGGCATGCTGGTGATAGCCCTTTCCGCCATGCTGGCGTTCTTCGCCATAGCTCAACTGCGGATACTGGTCATTCATGCATATTCCCAGATGAAGGGTGCCGGAGGGCAGGCCATCGAACCCACCCGGCCGACCAGTTACTCCTGGCCGACGGTCGTGGTGCAACTCCCCATTTATCGAGAGCACAAAGTTCTTGACCGACTCCTCACGGCGGTAACGAACCTCGACTATGCGGATGGCCGACTCGCGGTGCAAGTCCTGGACGACTCCGAAGGGGAAGAGGCCGCGCTGGCCAAGGCCGTCGTCGACACACATCGCGGAGGCTCCGTCCCGATCGAATACGTCCACAGGACGAACCGCGACGGGTACAAGTCAGGGGCGCTCAACCACGGTACACGGATGGTCGATTGCGACCTCGTGGCGATTTTCGACGCGGACTTCACACCTGATCGTGACTTCCTCATCAAAACCGTGCCCCTGTTCGAGGATGCTCGCGTCGCTGCAGTCCATACGCGGTGGCGGCACCGCAACGGTCTTTCGTCCACTCTGACGCTGTTCCAAGCGGCGGTCATCGACAGCCTGTTCTGCTTTTCGAGCGGGATCCGCCAGGCCAGGGGGGAGTCCACCATATATCTGGGGACCAGTGGGGTCTGGCGGAAGCACGCGATCGAAGAGCTCGGCGGGTGGCGCGAAGCACCGTTCACCGACGACGGCATCGACCTCAGCTTCCGTGCCCAGCTGGCGGGATGGTCGGTCGTCTTCGTCAACGAGGCATTGGCCAGCAGCGACCTTCCCGACACCTACCTCAGCTACAAAAACCAGCAACGCCGCTGGGCGCGCGCGGCATTCCGGCTCTTCCTCGACTACGGGAAGAAGGCGCTCAGTCCGCCACAGGGCAAGAGACGACGATTTCTTGAGCTTTCTTCCTTGCACCTGGTTCTGAGTACACCGGTACTCGTCCTGACCGGAGTGCTCTCCAGTGCGTACGTCGTTCTCGAACTCCCACGCACTCCGTACTGGGCGATCACCCAAGTCGGTCTCAGCGCGTTTCTCGTACTGTTCCCGACGCTGCAGGAATGCGCGATCTCGCAGAGAATTCTCTACGCCGACTGGGCGCGGCGGTGTCTGCGTCTCCCACTGTCGCTGCCGCTCGCCATCGGCGTATCGGTCTCCATCCTGGCCGGCTTCCGGGACACGATCAAGCGAGACGAGCCGGAGTTCGTGAGAACCCCCAAGGAAGGGTCGTCGGGCATTATCCGGAAGAGCGAAGCGAAGTGGGTCGGAACCGCCTCGCGGATCGCATGGTGTGAACTGGGCCTGGGTCTCGTGTTCCTCTCGGCCGGGCTGCTGTCCGTCGTGCGCGGGTACGCCGAATCGTGTTTCCTGCTCGCGTCCCTGGCAGGGGCTTTCCTGGTCGCGAGTGCGAGGAGCGGATCGGAGATCCGACGAGCCGGTCACCGGCCGGCTACCCCAGCCCCCGCAGGCACATCAGATTGACCCGCCCGTTTCCCTGGCGACGGATCTCCCGCCGGATGGCGTCCCGGTCCTGGGGGAACGTCACCGGTCGAGGAGGGGGCCCCGCCAGGGAGACGTCGTCGAATCCGCATGATGCCAGGGCCGCCCAGAACGAGTCGATCGACTCACCTGCAGCGGCCAATGTCCGCTCGTTGAGCTCGATGATCAGAACCAGACCGGGATTTCGACGGCTCAGCTCCCGCATACCGGCCAACGCCGCGACTTCATGCCCTTCAATGTCGATCTTGACCAGATCCACTCGGGGCCACAGACTCCGTTCGGCCCATGCGTCCAAGGTGGTGCACGCAACGGTCTCCCCCGGCCCCGGACCATCGCCGGCCGCCGCGGCCCGGTGGATGCTGGACAGCATGCTGTCGGGCGCGCCCGCGAACAGCGTCGCTGCACCGACCGAATCTCCCACGGCACTCGGCACCACGTGGATCTCGCCGCCGACGTCGTTCTCCGCCACGTTTCTCCGCAGGATGGGGAGCAGTGCCGACGACGGCTCGAACGCCCAGACCGTGCTCGCCGCTCCGCCGAGGCGCGCGCACAGCAGCGTGAAGTAGCCGAGGTGCGCACCGACATCCACGACCGACATGTTCGGCCTGACGAGGTGCCGGACGAGTGCCGCGACGTCGCGGTCGTGCATCCCCATCGCCAGCATCTGCAGGTGATACGAGGGGCGCCCTTCGTGGTAGAGCCGAAAGCCGTCGACCTCGACGGGGATCCCCGGATCCGTCAGAAGCGAGTGGGGAAACAGCCACCGATGCAGGGGTGCGCCGAGTTCGGCAAGGAGTGGCGCAAGGGGACCGGAACGGTCGAACCCCCAGGCTCCGGCTCGATGAACAGCGCGTGCGCCGCGCAGAGTGAATGCGCGCAGCGGTGATGCGGGACGTGGCACGAGCGGACCTACCTAACCACGAGGGCAACGACAATGGGGGCGAGGACGATGTTCACCCCGTGTGTCGCCATGCAGAGCCACAGAGAGCCCGTCCGTGCGTGCACCCAGCACCAGATCATGCTCACGCCGAAAGCCCATACAAAATATGCTGCGCCGGCCACATAGGGGTATGCAGGCAAAAGGTAGACCAGTTGGGCCGAGTGGCGGAGTCCGAACAGGGTGGACGTGACGACCGAAGCGATCGGCAGCGAGTAGCGCCCCAACAGCGAGCCTTGGAGGAATCCCCGGTAGAAGAGTTCCTCTCCGAACATGGGCCACAGTCCCAGGAAGACGTACGCGATGATCAGCGCGCACCAGCTTCCATAGCGCGCGGCGTACAGATCCGCGAACTTCCCATAGGTCGCAAGCAGGTTCCATGCGGGATCCCGCGTCTTGCCGAGGACGGTCATAGCGAGGCTGTAGAGAAGGATGAAGCCGCCGATGAACGCGATGGCGGCAGCAAACGGCCGGCCCTGCTTCGGAAGGTGCGCCCGAATCTCAGGCCAGGGTCGACCGGTGGGGCGAACCCGGAACCAAAGCGGGACGGCAATGGCGAGGCACGCGTGAAAGACAGGAAACGGCGCGTAGGGCCAGCCTTGCCATGACTCCGGAAGGGCGAGCGCGGTGACCAGTACACCGATGCAGAGAACGGTGAGCGGGTGGAGTCCGCCGACGGGTGCGGTGGGGTCGGCGGCTTGCGCGTCCGGAACCGCGGGTCTCCTTACGTTCGCCATGGTCTCATCAGCTACTCCACGCTTGAGATGAAGCGGCGAACGATCTCGTTGACGAATGAGTCGTCTACGTAGGTGATGAAGTGCTCACCACCTGGCTTGATGACCGCTGCACCCGCGTTGGGAAGCAGCGCGGCCATGCGGCGGGCCTGGGCGACCGAGACAATGTGGTCGTTGTCGCCGGAGATGACGAGGCTCGGCACGTGAACCTCGCCCGGAGTCGGGCGATGCTCGGTCAGGTTGGGAAGAATGCTGTGCTTGAACAGCGCCGTCAACCGAAGGACGACCAGCGCCTCCTGGACGATCCACTCCGGTTTGATCTGGGTCCCTCCGACGAAGCGCCCAAGGAGTGTCGCAAACACACGCGATGACACCACTCGCTCGATGGGAAGGTGTTCCAGCATCTTCAGCCAGAAGCCGTAGGGTTGCGGGAACCGGTAACGATCGGCCAGCCCGACGAAGACCATCGAGCGACACAACTCGGGGTGATGCTTGGCCAGATAATAGGCTGCCGCACCCGTGTCGCCCCACACGACGAAGTGCGCGCGGCTGATTCCGAGGGCGGAAAGCAGGCAGCGGACCTCGTGGGCCCTGTCCTTGATGCCGACTCGCGTGTTCGTGCTGAGCAGCGGTTCATGGAGCACGACGCGGTGGTCGCGCTGGAACTCTGCGATTTGAGGTGCGTAGACGAAGTTCAGTTCGGTGACCATGGGCAGGAGTACAACGGCGTCCCCCTCTCCGCAGTCGAGTACGCGGAGTGTTCTGCCGTCGGGAAGCGTGACGGGACGCATGGCCGCCGCGATCGCTCTTTGGTCCTCGGTCATCCTCGTGCGAAGTGAGTCCGAGACGGGAGGTCGCACCCATGTGCGCGCGTCAGTCATTGCACCCCGCCTCACTGGGCAGGAGCTCGATGGCCGCTGCGCCGCAGGAGAACCCGAGGCCGAAGGCGAGAAGCAACAGCCTTTGCCCTGGACGGAGTAGGCCTTCGTCTCTGGCCAGGGAGAGATTCACCAACAGGCTGGCCGGGCCCATGTTCCCCAGCCGGCTGGCAGGCATCGGAAAGATCTCCGGCCGGAAGCCCAGAGCCTCGATGAGAACGTTCAGCATGCGAACGTTCGGCTGATGGGAGATGACGAGGTGGACGTCGTCGTGGCACCACCCGGCTTCTTCGAGTACACGGGAAACCAGGGGAGGGATGACGCGTACCCCCGTACGAACCAGGCCGGAGCCGTCCATGTCGTAGAAACCCGCTTGCACGCTGACCCCTTCGGGGCCGGCGTTGTAGCCCAGTACCGGGATGCTCCCGAGGGCCGCATGGTCGGCGTGAGTCACCCACTGGATGCTCATAACCTTCGCCGACATGCCCTGTGACGTGGTGTGCCGCTCGATCACGACCGCGCCCGCACCAGCGCCGAAGAGCCCGACCGTGCCCCTGTCCTCCGAGCTGATGATCGGCAGGAAATCCACACTCGACGAGATGACGGCCCGACTGCAACGATTGCTCGACAACATGAGCGCAGCCATCTCGAACATGGCCACAGGTTCAGCGCACACTCCGTCAACGGAGAGCACTCGTAGACCCTTGAGCCCCAGCGCATTCGCCAAGATGATCCCGGACGGCGGGGTGAAGGCCGTCAGGCCGTTCTGGATGTGAAGGAGAACTGTTTCGGGGCCCAACATGTCAGGTTTCAGCCCACTCGACTGGAGAGCCGACTCGACAGCGGACACCGCCAGCGTGAGTACGTCCTCTCCTTCTCCGCAGACCCGTCGTTCATCAATCCCTGTTCGCTTCGTGAACCAATCCGTGGACAGCCCCATCGAAACAGCCAAGCCGGTGTTCGAGACAATCCTGGAGCCGACGGCATGACCGGTGCCTGAAATACTGAACTGCTCGAGCACGACCTCACTCCTTCGGGTGAAAGTGGTCCGGCATCCGGCCAGGAGAAGCGAGCTGCATCTGACCTGTGAAGGTGTGGCTGGCCCAAGATTACGTCCGGCGCAATTGATCCGCGACTCGCTGCTGGTCAATTCGGTAGATGTAGAAGCTGCTGTACGTAAAGGACCGGTCCTGTGCGAAGAGCCGGTGGGCGAGATCGTCCTCGCCGACCACCGCACTTCGGAGCTCAGGAGGGACAGGAAGTGAGCGTACGGCGGAACGGTAGATGAAGCGGCCACCTGGCGTACCAGCCCTGAGCACGCTGCGCACCGTCGCATGGAGGGACTCCCGGCTCATCCAGTCAAATATGTCCAGAAGGTTGAACTTGTCGACCGACGACTCGGGCAGTGAATCGAGGTACTCGGTGAGCCAGGCCGTGACGTTGACCACGCGATCGGCCGTTTGCTTCAGGGTGTCGAAATTCCGTTCGAGGAGGTAGGGAGGAACGCTCTCCGCGTCCAGGTAGGCGCCCAAAAATGCCTGGGCGATGAAATAGTTGTCACGTATCGGGACGGTGGTCAGCACATATTCCATGCGATCGCGTATGTATCGCCCTATGCCATGACGGTCTTGAATCAGGTCATACTGGGAGGGGTGCATGCCGGCGCAGGCAAGCACCCATCGGGAGCCGAGGATTTTGAGTACCGAACCGCGCAACAACCGCGGGTGGATCTCGCGGTAGTAGAAATCGCGCTGGTCATCGATGTCGCCAACCTCGAAGAACTGGCGTATCCGTCGCTCTCCGAGCTGCAATCGCATATAGCGGCGAATCCACTTCAAGAAGAACCCCAGCTTGCCCTGGGCAAGTATCCCGCGTTCCAGTACCCGAGTGTTACTGTCCCAGTAATTTCGTGCGCCATCAGGCAACTTGGCTCGCAGTGCTCGCCGGTAGATGTCCACCGCCTCCGTGCTGCCACAGGACGTGAGGAGAGAGCAGAAGTCGGCATGGTCAAGGTGTCGAATGCCTGCCAGCTTGAGGTCGAGCAGGTACGTCTGAGCGGGGTTGGGGTCGACGCAGATGAGCCGGCGGGGCCGTAGACAGAGGAGGTTCAGGCAGTTGCAGCCACCCGACGTGATGGACAGAACGGTGTCCTGGTCCGCCGATATGCGGAGCGCCTCACGATCGAGAAGCGGATCCTCCCAGGACTGGTTGAATACCAATCCGCGGAAGTAGGTGCGTTCTATCAGTCGATTGAGCGTGCTCTCCATAACGCGAGCCCCATCGTCGGCCTGGCCCTGTCGAGATGAGGCAGTAGCACCCGCTGCCCCTGATGCCCCACTCCTCCCCGTTGGTTAGATTTATCACCAAATGCTACTCCGAGTGACTCTTGCTCGCTCCTTGACGCGGCGGTCGCCACCCTGCCGCCCCGCCGCCCTGCTTCCGGGCGCCCTGGACGCACCGGGCCCGGGGTCTCCTGGCTGACGGCACCCCCGACATGACGGATGCGGAGCGGGCCGAAGTGTGCGCGATGGTGCCGGCGTCAAATGACCAGCGCTGACCGCCGATTGCCCTTTCGTCCGGCTGACCTCTCCCGGTCCGCTCGATGAGCATCCCGTACGAGCCGAGAGAGCTCCTCGGGACGCCGCCGACTGCTCACGCCGCCCACCCCCCTGACTCCGCCGGACCGCCCGGTGAAAGGCTCAAGGATCAGCTCGACGCTGTCGGAATGCCGCAGGCCGACCTGGCTCGGTGTACCGGTTTCCCGTGGGGAGCCGGTCGGAGTCCGCCTGGCATCGCCGACCCGAGGCGGCCGAAGGCCTGGCGCAGCTACTGGACCGCGTTCCGCCGTTCCACCGTCTGGGGACCACTTCTCGATCACCGCTTTCCGCGAGTTCCCTCGCATCCGAGGAGGGCGGAATCGAAGCAGAAGTGAACGCTTTCCCGGATTTCCCGTCAGTCCTTTTCCAGCGCTTCGGCGCGTACGGCCGAGTCGGCCAAGCTGGCATCCGTCACTGACAGTGGCCGGACAGGTGCACAATGTCCATATTTGCCTGCCTCTAGTAGAGTAGGCGCCATTGTGTCGTAATATCAGTGGAGTGGATCATGCCTACCAGCAGTTCCTCGCAACCCCAGCGGGAGACAGCAGGGGCCGAAGCCGGCGCCCGAGCTCTGAGCAAGAGCCATCTGGCCGCATTGCTGGCAGCAGCTGGTCTCACCTACGCATTGGACCTGGGCAGCAAGTTCCTGGCCGTCTCGCGGTTGGAGAACCACGAGCCCGTCGACGTTGTCGGCCGCGTGCTCACTCTCCAGGTGATACGCAACTCGGGCGCGGCGTTCAGTATGGGCCAGGCGGTCACTGCTGTGTTCACGGCGATCTCGCTCGCGGTCATCGTGGTCATCGTGCGCGCCTCACGCAAGCTCCGCAGCCTCCCGTGGGCTCTCGCCCTGGGCCTGCTGTTGGGGGGTGCGCTCGGCAATCTCACCGACCGGATCTTCCGGGCACCTGAAGTCTTCCGAGGGCACGTCGTCGACTTCATCTCTGTTCAGCACTTCGCGGTCTTCAATCTCGCCGACTCGGCGATTGTCTGCGGCGGAGCCCTGATGATCCTCCTTTCGTTCTTGGGCGTTTCCCTGGACGGAACCACCCCGCAAGACCGCCGGGACAGCGGCATCGCCGTCCCGGGGTGACACTCATCCCCACCGCGTAGCAGATCCTGGACCCGCACCGCGGGAGCTTGGCCGGAGCGGTGATGCACACCGATCACGGGTCCGCTCAGCTACCGCCAGGGCGTCGATGACGAGCTGGGTGGGCATGTGGTCGGCGATGGCCCACCCGGCGAGCCGGCGTGAGGCGAGGTCGATGACGGTCGCGAGACAGAGCGGCTTCCCCCCGCTGACCGGCAGGTATGTGATGTCGCCGACGTACTTCGTGTTCACCGCGGCCGCGGTGAAGCCGCGTCCGATCAGATCCGGTGCCTTCGGCGCCGCCTGGTCCGCGACGGTGGTGCGGTGCCGGCGGCGCAGACGCACTCCCTCGAGCCGGTGGTCCGCATGATCCTGGCGACGCGCTTGTGGTTGATCACCGGGCCGCCCTCGTAGCGAAGCTCGGCGGTGATCCTGGGGGCTCCGTGGGTTCCGTCGGAGTCCTGGTGGACCTTGCGTATCCGGGCTGCGAGCCCGGCCTCGGCGGCCTGCCGAGCCACTCTTGCGGCCGCGGTGCGGCGCCAGTAGCAGGAGCTCGAGCGGGAGGGGCCGAGCATGTCGCAGAGCCGCTTAACGCCGTGCCGGCGCTGGTGATCTTCAACGAACTGGCAGCGGTTCGCCGGCGCGTCTCCCCTACGAAATACCGGGGCCGCTTTGCGGAGGCTGTCGCGTTCTTCCTCCAGCTCGCGGATCCGGCTCCGGGCTGCGGCCAGCTCCGCCTGGACGTCATCACCGCCGGCCTGCGTGGCGGCCGTCGACGCGGGATCACGACGGCACGAGGTCGCCGAAAGATTGCGGAATCCTGAGCCCTGTAGTCAGCCGCACAGGCTGATTACAGCGCTAAGTCACACCAGGCATGCCGGCGCACAGGCGAAACGCCACTGCACCCCTTCGCGGTCGCCGTCTCGTCGGCGTTCTACGACTTCGGCCAACGCCGCCTCGGGTTCTCTTCTACGCTCGTCCCCTGACGCGTGGGGCGGCTGGGGGCAGGGTGCGGGTTGAGAGATGCGTGGGCGGGGTCATTGGTGGCGGCCGCCGCGTCGTCGGCCATGGTGACGAACCACGTGACGGGTGCGCCGCCCGGATCGGGGCCGAGTACAACGCCGCCCTCGCCGTCGCCTTCCGCCGCCGCGACACGAAGGAGTCGATCACCGATCGAGGCTCAACCGACCACTGACAGGGGTGCTCGCACTGCCGGCATCCACTCGCCCAAACAGATCCGCATCGAGATCGTCACTCTCGGTCGTCGCCAGCGGCGTGGCTGCTCGCCGGACCTGGCAGCCACCGACGAGAGCAGGGGAGCCTGATCATGCCGTCCTTACTGATGACGACCGCACTGCCTCTGGTAGGTGTAGCGTTCGGCGCCGCAGGTTCCTTCGCTGCTCAGTACCTCACGACGAGGGAGACCAAGAGGCAGGCATCCAGAGCCGCTGCGGCAGCGGTCCGTGCCGAACGCAAGGAAGCGATCCTGTCCTTCCTTGAGATCTGCCAACGGGTGGAGCGCGCGGCCGAGCACCGCTATCAGAACAACAACACGTTCGTTGAAGGCTCTCCCGAACTCACCCACGAGATGTGGTTCCGCCAGAAATGCCTCGACCTTGTCGTCAGCCGCCACCTGAGCGACATGGCCTTCAGGTTCACCGACCGCCTGATGGCCGCTGCCTACGGCCGCGTACCTGACGGCAAGGAGGTCTGGGACTTCATCCACGAGGAGCGCGGACCATTCATGCAAGCCGCCAAAACGGAACTCGGTATCGTGGCGGACTGACGCGTCTTCGCCTCGGGTCCCGTCGACCCGCAGACGCTTTCCCTGTCGCTACCACTGAGACTCCTTGTCGCCGGACAAGCGGCCCGAGCCCCCAGAGCGGGGGGGGAAGACGTTCACCTCGTACGCCACCACCCACCCCGTGGGGCTGGACGCCGGTCAGCGGGCGAGGATGTGGCCGTCGTGGGGGCGGTGGTCGCGGGACCGGCGCAGGTCGGTGGTGACGTAGGTACGTTGCAGCCAGCGGTCCGCTCCGTCGTAGCGGGGGTGGAAGGCGGTGCGGCCGTGGACGGTGACGCGGTTGTCGATGATGACCAGGTCACCCGGATTCAGGCGCAGGGTGCGGGCGGTCGCCTCGCAGGCGCGGCCGAATTCGGTCAGCGCCGCGGCGGCCCGAGGGGTGAGCGGGGTGGTGACGAGTTGGGCCATCCGTATGTCGGGATCCTCGACCGCTCCCGACAGCACCGGTCGGGGCTCGGCGTCGGGCTCACTCGCGGCAGCGTCGGGGCCGAAAGAAGGTGGTGGTGTGGTGATGAACTCCGGTGCGAACAGGGTCTGGCGACTGGCTGGGGTGAGGCGCGGCAGCGCTTGGCGGATGCCGGCGACGCGCATGCCGGCGATCCGATCGTGGTCGGCGCGCAGGCACAGGAAGATCACATAGTCGGGTGGGTGGGGGTGGAAGCCGTTCTCGGTGTGGAAGGACAGCGGCGCCGATCCGGCGTTGCCGTGGAAGCTCTCCTGCCCGGGCACGGGAACGACGTCCTGTACGAGCGCACCCGATTTCTCGGCCCGGTAGGCGAGAGGCTCGCCGAGCCCGCAGGCCACCATGGTGAGCACCGCGGCCGAGACGGTGGCCCGGCGCTGGACCGAGCCGGGTACGGACGGTGTCGCGGGCAGGACCGCCTGATCGACGGGCAGGCCGCCGATCACCAATGTGCCGTGCGGGCCGGAGTGCCTTCGAAATCGGCGCAGCCCACGGCGCAGCGGGAGCGGAAGGTCCTCCCAGGCGTCCCGCGCCCGGGCCACCCACTCGGGGTTGTCGACGCGGTCGTGTTCGCCGGTGCACAGGGTGCGGGCCAGCCGCTCGCACGCGCCGGCATCGGCCGGGTCGAGTGCCCAGTCGGCGGCGACGGCAGAGCTTGGGGTGGTGCCGGGCGTCGTCTCGGGCATCAGGGTCTCCTGCCGGAGGTGTGGGCGGCGGACACGCGGACTCACGAGTGGCGCAGGCCGGCCACGGCGTCGGCGATGTAGTGGTCCCCGAATCGGATCAGGGAGGCGTACTGGGCCGCGCGGCGATGGCGCATGAGCCGAAGTTCGGCGACGGCGTTGTCGGGGCCTTCGGGTTTCTGAGCGATGGAGCGACGCAGATGCACCATCGAGTACGCGAGGGTGACGTGCCGTTCACCGTCCACGATGTCGGCTTCCAGGAGCGCGCCCCGGGCCTCGGCCAGTTCCGGGGCGTCGGCCGCCAACTGCCCGTAGGAGTCGGGAATCACGGACAGCAGGTCCTTCATCGCCGCCCGGAACAGCTTGTATCCGCGATGTTGCCGACCGCTCAACGGGACGTCCACCGACGGGGGCGCCATGGTGTGGCGTATCGCCGCCATGTAGTAATCGGCCGGGACCGTACTTGCGTGGGTCATGGCCGCCGGGAAGCCCCGCACGTACACCGTCGCATCTGCCAGCCGTGGCAGAGCGGCATCGCCGTCGCCGTGTCGTAGATGGCGGGTGGCGTCGGCCACGGCGACCGCGGCGCAGATGTTGAACAGGACATGGACCTGGTGCCCGATGAGCCACCGAGCAGTCCACACACTCTCCATTGACTCCCCCGCAGCAGGCTCGGGGACGGCCGCAGGCGGTACGGGGTCAGGGTCGGCGCCCGGCGCTGCGCCGGTGAGGTCGAGCACCGCCTGCCGCATCCCGGCTGCCTCCAGTGCCAGGTCGGCGCCCGACAGCGGAGCCTCACACAGGTCCTCCAGACCGCGGTGGACGACCAGGACACCGTGCAGGGCGGCTTGCTGATCCGACAGTTCCCCTTCACGGACCCGGAAGAACGACTGACTGGTCGACTCCGCCGGCAGTGTCTCACCGGCCACGGCCGGATCCAGTGCCGACAGAGCGGCCACCAACTCACCGGCAGCCGCAGTGGCCTGACGCAGCGCAAGGGCCCGCTCGACAGGTCTGGCATGGGTCGCCAGCCCGGCCAGCACGCGCGCGGTCCGCTCCGCCTCAGCATCGATCTGCGGGCCCAACACCGGGGCGGACCGCCCGCCTCGGGGCTCACGGAAAACAGCGACAGCAGGATGACCGGCAACCGGCGATAAGCCCATGGTGGAAGTACTTCGCCAACAACACTCCACACGAAACCTGATCTGCATGATCGTTCCTGTGCGTGGGCCGGAAACGGCCGGCGAGGTGGTGGTGGCGGGCGCGGCATGCGCCCGCGGTCTCCGGTCCGAGGACGACATGTGTGGCGTCGCGATCGCCGATCCTCTCCATGCGGGCGGTCAGCAGCGTCGACTGGCGTGAGTCGACCAGGAGGTCCGCTTCCCGCCCCGGCAGGATGTCCCTGACCATCGACACCATCCGGGAGTGCGCGGCCGGGTACCTGCAGCTGTTCCGGGGAGCAGGCCCGGTCGCCGAGGTCCAGTTCGCGCGGGACATTCCCCGCGCCCGGGGCCCGCCCGGCGGACTCCCCAGCGCAGAACCCGCCGCGCCTGCTCGCCGAGCGTCTGCGCCTTGCTCGTCGCCGTCAGCGGTTGGCTGTCAGGAGAGCGTGGGCGTGGCGGATGAGTCCCTGGCGTACCTCGTCCGGGGACAGCACTGTGAGCGGTGTGGCCAGGCTGAGGAGGTAGGCGACGAGACTGTCGGTGCTGTTGCCGCCGATCTCGACCACGGTGGCTTCGGAGCCGTCAGGGCTGTGTGTGCCGATGGTGGGTGGGACCATTTCCAGAGCGCGATCCATGGGGAGCGGTAGGCGGATCGTCGTGTACACGGGGTAGACGACGCTCGCGATCCCCCGGGAGACCAGTGCTGCGGCGTCGGGCGGATCGGTCAGGTCGGCCGGTTCGGGGGTGGGGCGTACGCTCACCACCCGGTCGGCGCGGAACGTGCGCCATTCCTGTTTGGTGACGTCCCGCGCGACCAGGTACCAGCGCAGGCCGGTGTGGACCAGGCGGTACGGGTCGACGGCTCGCACGGAGGCCCGTCCGGCGTGGTCCCGGTAGGAGAGGGTGGTGCGCAGTGTGCTGTGACAGGCTCGCGCCAGTTCCAGCAGCAGAGGTGTGTCGATCTGCGGTTCGCCGGAGCGCGGAGTGTGTTCGAGCGTGCCGCCCAGTGTGTTCAGCTGGTCCGCGAGGTGTGTGGGCAGGCTCTGGCGAAGCTTGAGCAGCGCGGAGAGGGCGGCCTGCCCGGTGCCGAGGACTCCGCTGAGCGCGGCCTCGCGCAGGGCGACGGCGACCGCCAGGGCCTCCTCGTCGTCCAGTACCAGTGGCGGCATCCGAGTGCCGGGGGTGAGCCGGTAGCCGCCCCAGGGGCCGGCCGCGGATTCGACTCCGTACCCCAGGTCCCGCAGCCGGGCGATGTCCCGGCGGACTGTGCGGTCGGTGACCGACATGCGCTCGGCCAGTTCACGGCAGGTCCATTCGGGGCGCGCGGACAGCAGCGACACCAGGCGCAGCAGACGGGAGGAGGTCCTGATCACAATCCCCCAGTGTTCCGTATGACCAGGACACTCCCTGTCAGGGTCATGACCTATGGTCCGGTCCCATGAACAAGCCCGAGATCCGACTGCTTTCCTTCGACTTCGACTGTCCTGACCCGGCTGAGCTGGCCCGTTTCTACGGAGATGCCTTGGACCTGCCCGTGCTGTACCGCAGTGACGACTTCGTCCTGCTGGGGCGGGAGGGAGCCCCTGGGCTCGGCTTCGTCCGCCAGGCCGGCTACCGGCCTCCGGCCTGGCCTGACCCCGCCCACGGCAAGCAGGCCCACCTCGAACTGGGCGTCGACGACCTGGACGCCGCGCAGGAGCGGATGCTCGCGCTGGGTGCCACCCTGCCTTCCTTCCAGCCGCGGCCCGATGTGTGGCGGGTGCTCCTGGACCCGGCGGGACATCCCTTCTGTCTGTCGACGCACGGAGTCTGAGCCCCCGTCCCGCACCGTCTTCGGCTCTCAGCGTGCTGGTGGAGAGGGGTAGGGCGAGAGTCCGGTTCCGGTGGGGAACCCGTCGAGGACACCGGGGCGGTACGGCCGTGAAGAAGATCGCGGTCTGCTGATCCGCCGGATCTCCGGCGCCCCGCCCCCGGCCCGGTGGGTCACTCCGCATGCCCCGGGCCGCAAGCACTTCGTCACGGGAGCGTACTCGCGCTCGCTGGCCCGGGCCCGGGCCCGGGCGCCGTGGTGTGGGGCCGGGGCGGGCGTGATGGAGGCCGACGAGTCCGTCGATCCGCGCGCCGAACTGCTCGCCGAGCGCGGGCCGCTCACCCAGGAGGGCGGCCGTGCGCTCGGGCGCCGTCCGTCCCCCGGTCCACGGCGACCCGGGGCTGCTGGTTCCGAGGTTCCTGCCAGGGCGCCAGGTCCGGGCGCACGCGGACGGCTCGCGGTCGTAACGCACTTCGCGGACAAGGCCCGGGTCCTCCCCGGTGTTCCGGAGGGCTGGCGGATCGTCGACGTACAGGGCAGCGTCGAGGACGTCGTCGAACTGCGCGTTCGTGCCGCCTGCGAATTGGCCCCACCGTTCATCGTGTCCGGGCCGCTACCGCCACGGCCCCGAAATCCGGTACCACCAGACCCTCACCATGTGAGCGTAGGCACCCACGTGCCCCGGCGAAGCCCAGCCACCGCGCTCTTCGCGGCTGAGGACTCCGGACCGAGCGCGGGCGGCGAGGCGTTCCAGAAAGGGTTGAAGGACCTCCAGCAGTACATCGACTGGGCGCGGCCGTGACCGCCGGCGCACCTTGAACTCCGTACCTGGCCGTAAGACGCAGAGGCCCGGGCCGGGGGCGGTTCCGCGGCAGCGGTCGGGCGCGAAAGGGTCAGATGGGGCGGACCTGCTGCGCCTGGGGACCCTTGGGGCCCTGGCCAGTGGTGAACTCCACCCGCTGGTTCTCCTCGAGCGACCGGAACCCGGACGCGTCGATCTCGGAGTAATGCACGAACACGTCCGGAGTACCGTCATCCGGCGCGATGAACCCGAACCCCTTCTCCGCGTTGAACCACTTCACAGTCCCCTGAGCCATGACACGCCTTCCCGATCCACCCCAGCCCGCGAACACCGCGGCCGGCAGCAACCCGATACTCCCCCACCCCGAACAGGCGAAACACCACCAAAGAGTGAAAGAGACGAGACCGAGCACGACACCTCCCCCGCCTCCCGGCCCGCCTCCACAACCAGGGCGCGTCGAGCTCACCATCCAGTTCTCTACTCGGGGGGCATGAAAGGGCAGCGGTGCATCTGACCGTCGCCACCGTGCTCCTCTGAAACAGGCCACGCAAAACGCAGGTCACGCGAATCGCAGGCCACAGCAGCGACCCGCCAACCGAGATCCGGGATGGTGCGCCGCCCCCGCTCCCACTCCACGCGTGAAGGGCAAGGAGCCTGCACCCGTACCTGCCCCTCCGAACGTACCTCGAGGAAGGCGGAGCAGTGACACTGGACGTTCCCAGTCCATGTCTCAGAGGGGACGCCGCATGCGGGCGCAGCAGACCGGTGACGAGCAGCGGAAAGGACCGCAGCGCCCGGGAGCCGCGCAGGCCGCACGACAGTCCCGGTCCGGCGGCGCGACGACGGCGGAATCGATGCTGCAACTCCAGCGTCTCGCCGGGAACGCGGTGGTGGCCCGCATCATCGAGGCACAGCAGCACGCGCACACCGCGGTACCGCCGTCGGGTCCCGCTCCCGTGGTCCAGCGCATGGAGCAGGACGAACTGCACCAGCACCCGCCGGGCCCAGCGCTGCGGGTACGGGGTCCCCGCAACTCCCGCGCGAGGGACCGCACGCCGAACGCGCTGACGGCGGACGAATGGCAGAGTCTGCCGCAGGCCACCCGGGACGCCGGCAACAAGCAGCGCGTAGCCATCGACGCGGACCCGCAGACACTCCAGGAGACTGACCAGCTGCTCCACTACAACCTGGGCAACATCCGCAGGCTCGCGCCGGACGTCCCCCCGACCGCCGGACGCAATGACGTGCTGGAGGGCATCGGCCGCGCCGACCCGCGCACCCTCGGCCACTGGAACCGCCAGGACGCACGCGACGCACAACT
This sequence comes from Streptomyces sp. NPDC054932, assembly GCF_053610205.1. Taxonomy (NCBI): domain Bacteria; kingdom Bacillati; phylum Actinomycetota; class Actinomycetes; order Kitasatosporales; family Streptomycetaceae; genus Streptomyces; species Streptomyces sp. NPDC054932. The sequence continues at coordinate 65,628 of NZ_JBSGXU010000005.1, forward strand.
CGGCCGTGACGCCCGGGCCACGCGCGACGCGTACACGGAGACTCCCGAGGACCGGCAGCAGCGCCACCAGACGGTGGAGGACACCCTGGCCGCCGCAGACTCCCAGGACGCCATGGGCGACCTGCGCGCACTGCTGGGGCAGTTCGAGGGCGTGGCCATCGGAGGCACCCACTCCGGGGCACGCATCTGGCAGTTCCTGTGCACGCACATGGAAGAGATCCAGGCCGCCGGCGTGAGCACCCTCTACCTGGAGAGCGTCCGCGACGACGGATACCAGTCACTCGTCGATGCGTACCTCGCCGACGGGACGATGAGCCCCGAGCTGCTGACGTTCGTCACCCGCTACGACAGCAACATGAACCTGGGCGCGACCGGACTGCGAGCGGTGCTGGAGGCCGCCCGGACGCACCACATCCGGGTCAAGGGCCTCGACGGCCGCCCGGCCCGCCGCCCCCCGATGACGGCGACCGCCCTCTACCAGCGCGTCGCCGCAATGAACACCTACGCCACCCAGGCCGTCGCCAACGACCGTCGCCACCCCTCGGCGGCGGGCGGCTACCTCATGGAACTGGGCAGCGCCCACACCGGCATGTACGCGGGCCCGCCGCAGAACGCGTCGGTGCACGGGGCGGAGTTCCAGGCGGGCGAGGGCTTCCCCGGAGTGGACGACCTGCTGGGCATACCGGCGGTCGGCTACGGGGACGACGACCGCTTCCGCCGCCTCCCTAACTCCTGACGGCAGGCCCCGGGCCGCGACAACAGCCGCCTCGGTACCAGTACCAGTACCAACCGAGCCTCGCCCGCGGCCCGTTCACGCACTCGCAGTCGGCCGCCCGGAAATTTGCCCTATCACTCGCCCGGCCGGCCTGGGGGCACCGCCGAACCCGCCCAGGTCCAGCTCGCACCCGCCGGTGTCGGCTGGCGTGAGGTCGACGGCCGCGCCTGCACTGTGCGGTGGAGTGCGGGTGGCCGGTACCCCTCGACGAACAGCAGACACAGGCCCCGCGGAAGCAAGGCATGGGCCTTGAGCAGCCGGTCCGACACTCCGCCCCGCAGGTAGGCGAAGGCGCCCGCCGGGTCCTCCTTGCGTTCCCGGCTCGGTGCACCTGGCCCCCCGCCCGCGCCGCAACGCCCGGCTCCACCCGCTCATGGGGTCACGTGAGACGGGCGCCCGTGCACCGCACCCGCCCCGCCCATGTGGAGTACACATCGGCCGATGCGCCTTGCACTGCCGCCGACCGGTCCCCGAACGAGATCGTGTAACTCCGTTCACGCCCCGGCCCCAAGGCCGGCACCGAAAGGACACACACATGCCCCGTCGCCTTCTCACCCTCGCCGCCGTCTTAGTCAGCGCCTGGGCTCTCGGCGTCACTCCCGCCTCCGCATCCGCCTCCGGCCCCTCCCCCCTGCCCAACCCCGGGGCGGCCACGTCCGATCAGGGCACATCCGCAGCCGCTGCGAACGGCTGGCTGGTCCACACCTTCAACGGCAAGTGCCTCGAGGTCGAGAACTCCTCGACCGCCAACGGCGCCCGCGTCCAGCAGTGGGGCTGCAACGGGCAGGCCGGATCCGGCTGGTACGCCGAAAAGCACGGCAGCTACGAATACGTCAAGAACTACCGCAGCGGCAAGTGTCTCGAGGTCGAGAACTCCCGTACCACCAACGGCGCCCGCATCCAGCAGTGGGACTGCAAGGGACAGGCCGGATCCAAGTGGTACCCGGTCGACGCCGGCAACGGCTACTACACCCTCAGGAACTACGGCAGCGGCAAGTGCCTCGAGGTCGAGAACTCCGGGACCGCCAACGGCGCCCGCGTCCAGCTGTGGGACTGCAAGGGACAGGCCGGAACCAAGCTGTACGACACCGCGGCCTGAACACACCAGCAGCTTTGAGGTGAATCGGAACTCACCTGCAAAGCCAGCTGTCTCCTACCGAACCTGAATCGCGCCGAGGCCACCGCCATCCCCAGGCGGACAGCTCCGTGGCCGCCTCCGAACCCCCGACCGCGGCGCAGCGGTCCGGCCGGCCCCCGCCCCCGGCCTCGCAGCCCCCACAGCACGCTGCCCCACCAGCACGGATGCCCTGTGAGCCGCCCAAGCTCACAGGGCATCCGCCGTACTCGGGCGGGTCCACGAGGCTTCGTCGCAGTGGTCGACATCGGTGAACTCCACCAGCAAGCCCCCGGCCCGGCACCGCCGAGGACCTCTTCTCCGACCGGCACTGGGTCAGCTTCCTTCCGGCGGGGTCGATCGCGCTCGCGCACAGCGGCGCCGCAGGCGCTCTGTCAGGATGCAGAGCAGCGGGTGTGTACTGGGGGGCACCGTGGGTGATGGCGCCGGGCGTCATGCCAAGGGCCTGATGTCGATCGCGCGTTCGGGGCGCGAGAGGATGGCGCGATGGACAGAAAGCAGAAGAAGGAATTCGAGGAACGCCAGGAGCGGGAGTGGGCCGCCCGGGAAGCCAGCCTTGGCTTCTACAGCGTGACTGTGCCTGCGCCGCCCCACCCGCACACCGCTCTCGGTATCGTCGCCGGATACCGGCGGCAAAGTGTGATGGAAGCGGTGGAAAGCATGCAGAGCGAGGCCCGCGGTCTTGGTGCCGACGGTGTGCTCGGTGTGTCGATCGTCCCGGACGTCGGCCACTTCAGAACGGACTTCGTCGCATACGGCACTGCCGTCCGGTGGACGCCATCCGAGTAAACGGGAGGGCGCGGCCGTCCGGCCGCGCCGTACGGCTCCGCTAAATCCGGTCCGCCGCGTGGACGCCAACGGCTGCTGGGCCCGGAGGTCTTCGCAGCCCCGACTTCTCATCTGCTGCGGATGACGGCTCGACCACACGGCCGCCGGACTCAACAACCGAACCCCTCTCCTCACCCTCGGCGCAGTTCCCCACTTACCTTCATCAGTGCCGTCTCGCTTCGAAAATGTGACTGTCAGTAACTGTTTCACAGAAGTTGAGCCTGCACCCGTCAAGGTTCTGGCACACATTCCGTTCCGTGAGGACGATCACTGGCCCTGGGACTCGTCTCCATCCGCAGGACATGGCGTTCAATCAGTCCAGCCCTCGGCGTTCGAGCACGACTCGTAGGAGTAGCGCGTGTCGCGATCCCATTCCTCCCCAGTGATGCGTTTGTATGCCCGGTCCGGGGTGTAGAGCAGGCGCTCGGCCCAGATGAGGTCGGTGGCGTAAGGAGTGAAAGCCGCAGGGTCTTGGAGGACGCTGTCGAAGACGGTGCGGCCGGCGGCGACGACCGCGGCACGGGTGTAGAGGAAGGCGTCATCGGACAGGTTGTGTCCGTACTCCTTGCGGTCCAGCCGGTAGAGCGCCCATGACAGTTGCTCGGCGAACCCGATGACCAGCGACAACGGGGAGCGGGCAAGGCGTTCGGTCACTGTGGCTGCGAGGAGTTCGGCATCAGGGTCGGGTTCTGTGGGCCTGCAGTCGTCGATGAGCTGCCAGAAGGCGTCTTCGTTCATGGTGGCGAGCATGCCGCAGCAGTCTGACAGCCCTGTCTGCCGGGTTACCTGTTTGCTGGGCGACGCCGCCCGGGAACCTGAGCACACGTACTCATGCGGTGGCGGCCTGATGGAAACACGCTGTGATCATGAACCAGCGTGATGGGAAACCGGCTGGCCACCGTAGCGGCGTAGAACGTGCGGCCATGGCCGTCCTGGCAGGGGCCGCAGCGTTCGTCACCGCAGGTGCCGCCGCCTGCACCTCCGTGATCGCGGTCTACGCCCTCACGTGAGACGGAACGGGCAAACCTCGCCGAGTCGCCAGCGAGTTCGATGTGAAAGAGGACCACCACAGCATGGCGCACCAGCACCACCGGCAGCCCGCAGCCCTACCCCTCCGAAGCCCCGGGTTGCACATCTTCACCGCCGAGCGGCGCACGTCTGCGTGAGCGGGCCGTCGGATACTTGCTCGCGCCGCCCTGGCCGGACCGTGTGATGGGGTGGGTCCGCGCGAGACTGCAGCGCATGGACGCAGAGGGGCGCAAATGCAGGGCACCATACGTCGACGTGGGTCGTGGCGGAGAGCGGCGGCCGTGATCGTCGCAGCGTGGACGATCAGCGCAGGCACGGTGATGCCGGCGGCTGCCGCTACCGACCTGCGGGGCTACCTCACGAAGTCCTCGGTGTAGGGGCCGTGGACGCCTGACGTCGACCCCCTGGCTCCCCCGGCCCCCGCGAAGGCCCCCACCCCCAGCGCCGAGCAGACTGCGGCGCCACGCGCGGAATCCACGGCTGCGGAATCCGGCCTCTCCTGGCAGTGGCCTGGCACTCGGCGCCGTCGTCGCGGTGAGCCTCGGCCTCGGCCTCGGCCTCGGCATCACGGTGGTCGTCAAGCGCCGTCGCCGTTCACCTTCCGGGCGCCTCCCGGGCCATCGCCTGACCGGAATGAGGCCGCCACCGCGAGACCGGGCCTGACGTGGTGGCAGCTCTTCCCCGCTGGCACTCGGACTACGGGGCGGGGGTGAACTCCACGTCGGTGCCGCCGCAGCCGGCGGCGGGCGCCCTCCGGGGTGAACCGCACCAGCAGCGGCGGCGGCAGCAGCAGCGACCTCGGACCCGGTCTCGGCCCCGGACCCGGACCCGGCCTCGAGTCCATGGCCCTTTCCGCCGTCGCCGCCACGGGTCACTCGTCCTGCAGGTTGACGGAGCAGGAAACCGTGCCCTGGGAGTCCGGCGCATCCTGACTCGACCGGAGCTTGCCGTCGACGTAGACGCGGCAAGTGGTACCGGGCTGCGCATGGAGGACGGCGACGCCGTTGAAGCCGAAGCCGACGTTCTGCGAGACCGTCCACGGCAACGACTCGCCCGTGGCCTTCGTCGGGGCGTTCTCCCCGGAGAAGTTGTAGCCGATATCGGCCTGTCCCGTCCCCGTCACCTCCAACTTCACGTCCCAGTTCTTGTTGAAGAGGCCACAACCGGTGAGGGTCGTGGCGACAAGCAGCGTCGCGCCGCTCGCCAGCAGGGCGGGACGGGCCACGCGGTGCAGGAGGGGGAATCGGGAAACAGCGGAATTCACGAGGACTCCAGACGTTCTGTGTGCGCTTGCGTCGACCATTCTGAGCGGTCGGACCTGCCCCTCCCAGTGGTCGAAAGAACGCATTTGCACCGGAGGCCTCCGCCGAAAGTACGCACTCGTCTTCCCGCCGTCGTCCCTCTGACCAGCGGCATCTATCCTCTTCGCCATGCCGCCCCCGCTCCCACGCTCACTCCACCTCCCGTTCCCACTCACACTCCCGACGAGCCTCACTTCTCCCAGGCTCGCCGCCGGCCTCCTCGCCGTCCTGCTCACGGTGGTCGACGCAGGTGTGGTCAGCAGGACCAGGCTCGGACTCGCCATCCTGGTTTGTGAGGCACTCGTCTGCTGCACGGTGGCCGCCACGTCGCGTGCCCTTCGCACCGGCCGGCACGGGACGGCCTGCGTCCTGGCCGCAGGCGCGTCCGTCCTCTCGCTGCTGGTGACCTCGATGGTGCAGGAGTCCGTACTGCAGCGGACCCCTGGCTGGGCCGAGCTGGCGGGACTGCTGCTTCTGGTGTGCGTGACCTGCCGCTATTCCCGCGGACTGCCGCTGGTGCTTTCCGCAGCCGCACTGTTCGCCGCGACGACGCGGCTCGGCCAGCGGGCACCCGGGCTCTCGGACGTGCCGCTGCTCAGCCCACTGGACGGCTTCTTCACCCTGCTGCCGACGGCCTTCGCCCTGTTGGGCGTCTATCTGCGCGCCGAGGACCGCCGCCGGCGCTCGACCGCCGAGCAGGTGCGACAGGCCGAGCGGCTGGAGCTGGCGCGCGACCTGCACGACCATGTCGCCCATCACGTCACGGCCATCATCGTGCAGGCCCAGGCGGGCGAACACATCGCTGAGCGTGATGCCGCCACCGCCCGGCGATTGTTCTCCGACATCGAACGGAGCGGTCAGGACGGCCTCGTGGCCATGAGCCGTATGGTGCGGCTGCTGCGCGACCCCGACGCCCGCGAGCAAGCCGCCCCGACCACTCCTGCCCTGACCAGGGTCGGCGATCTGGTACGCCGTGCCGACACACCGGAACAGCACACTTGGCTGACCGTCTCCGAGGAGGTCGACAGCACCACCTGGTCTCCGCAACTGGCCAAGTCGGTCGAGAGACTGGTGCAGGAAGGGCTGACCAATGTCCGCAAGCACGCCCGTGGCGCCACCTCCGTGCACGTCCTGCTGGAGAGCGAAGGGGATCGCGTCGTCATACGGGTACGGGACAACGCGACCGGCGGCCAACGCGCACGCCCCCGGTTCCGCCCCAGTGGCTTCGGCCTGATCGGGCTGACCGAACGGCTCACCGAACTGGGTGGCGAGCTCAACTGCGGCCCCATGCCCGAGGGCGGCTGGGAGCTGGCCGCCGCGATACCCCTGAAATAGCCGGCGGCGGTCGCCGTCACCCGCCGCACGCCGTTGTGCCACCCTTGAGCCCCGGCAGCGAGACGTCGCCGGGACCCGACCGACCCGAGGAGCACCCACCCGTGACTGTCACCGTCGTGATCGCCGACGACCAGGAGATGGTACGGACCGGATTCCGGCTGATCCTGGAGAGCCACGAAGGCATATCCGTGGTCGGCGAGGCGTCCAACGGTGTCGAAGCCGTCGAGGCCGTGCGGCGACTCACCCCCGATGTATGCCTCATGGACATCCGGATGCCGGGTCTCGACGGCCTCGAGGCGACGAGACTGTTGCGGACCGGCCCTCACGCCGCGGCCTCCGGCACGAAGATCGTCATCGTCACGACCTTCGACCTGGACGAATACGCCTACCAGGCGCTGCGTGCCGGGGCCAACGGCTTCATCGTCAAGAACTCGGGCTCGCGGCTGCTCGTGGAAGCGGTACACGCGGCGGCCCAGGGAGAGTCGCTCATCTCACCGTCCACCACGGTGCGGCTGCTGAGACACCTCAACAGGCTTCCGGCGCAGCGGAACACGGAGCAGATCCAGCGCCTCACACCGCAGGAGCTGAAAGTCGCCACCCTGGTCGCACGCGGGCGCACCAACAACGAGATCGCCGCCGAGCTGAACCTGGCGGTCAGCACCGTCAAGAGTCACCTGAGCCGGATCCAGGAGAGGCTCCCGGCCCGCAACCGTGTGGAGATCGCGGCTTGGGCCTGGGAGCACGGCCTCGTCTCCTGAGCCCGGCGGACCGCAGGAATCACCCGCTGAGGCCAAGGTGGGGCAGTATGTGGGGCCGTGACCAATGCCCTCACCCGTCTTCTCGAAATCGCCCCGGCGCCGAGCCGGCCCCGCCACAAGGATTGGGGCGAGGTCGAACGCGCCCTCGCGGTCGAGCTCCCCGACGACTACAAAGAGTTCATCGGCATCTACGGAGGAAGCCGCTGGGACGACTACCTCTACGTCCTGGAGCCCGACTGCCCCAACAAACACTACGACCTCCTCAAATGGGCCAAGTACCAGTTCCAGGACCTGCAGGGCCTGTGGACAGTCGAGAAGAAGCCGGCGGAACTGGAGACCGAGGGGTCCGTACTCATCCCATGGGCGACCACCGACAACGGAGAATGCCTGTACTGGCTCGTCCTTCCAGGACTTGAGCCGAACGAATGGACCGTCATGGTGAACGAGGTGAGCGACCGATGGGAACACTATCCCGTATCGTGCACGCAATTCCTCGCGTCCGCCCTCACCGGAGAATTGCAGTCGGACGTCCTCTCGTCACTTTTCCCCCTGGCCACCCATGAATTCAGCCGTCTCGGTGCAGTGTGACCATGCGGCGCTCTGCCCGGCACGGAGCAGATCGCAGGCGAAACGGCCGCCCTGGACGACCTGATGCGCGGCTGCCTCGTTGCGGGTCCGGACGCCTTCGCGCCCAGGACCACATGCCCGGCGGCCGCTGACCACATGCACCAGCAGGGTCCAGCCGGAAGCCGATGACGCGCGCCGCTTTCGCCAGGTGCTCGGCGCGCGGTCTGTGGTCAGTCGGCCACGGCCTCGATCAGGGAATACGGGGCGGCGTCCGCGAGCGGGGTGACCGACGTGACGCGTAGGGCGGCCCGGCGGCACACCTCCTCGAAGTCCGCGCGGGTGCGTTCCCTGCCGCCGACGTTCACCATCATGTTGAGGTCGCTCAGGTAGGTGCCCTCGTCCTCCGCGCCGACGACCTCGGGAAGCACGGGCTCCACGATCAGAACTGCGCCACCGGGCGGCAGCACCTGGCGGCAGTGGCGCAGGATCGTGACCGCCTGGGCGTCCGTCCAGTCGTGCAGGATGCTCTTCACGAGGTACACGTCCGAGCCCTGCGGTACCGACTGGAAGAAGTCCCCGGCAACGAGGGAGCAGCGCTCCTCCAGCCCGTGCCGCGCCAGTGTCTTCGCGGCCTCTGCGAGACCGTCGGCAGTATCGAAAACCACGCCGGTGAGACCCGGGTGGGCTTCGAGAACGGCGGCCAGGAGGGTGCCGTTGCCTCCACCGACGTCCGTGACCGAGGCGAACCGGCCGAAGTCGAAGGCTCGCGGCAGGACGGCGGCGGTCTCGGAGACGACCTGGCTCATTGCCGCGTTGAAGTCCGCGGAGAGCTCGGGGTGTCGGGCGAGATGGCTGAAGAAGTCCGTGCCGAAGACGGAATCGAACGCGATCTCTCCCGTACGGACACTGCTCTCCAGTTGCTCCCAGGCGCGCACGATCGCCGGATCGGTGAACATGCGGACGAACGAGGCGAGGGAGTCGGGGTGACCGGGGCTGAGGAGCGCGCCCGCCGGGGTCACCGAGAACGTGTCGGGGGCGTGTTCCGCGAGCAGGCCGAGGGCGGTCAGGGCACGCAGCAGCCGTGTCATGGGCTGGTGGGCGGTCCCGGCTCCGACGGCCACCTCGGCAGCTGTGCGCGGCCCGTCGCCGATCAGTTCCACGACCTCCAGGCGGATCGCCGCGCGCAGGGTGTGCGCGGCCATGCTCCCGAACGCGAGCCGGACGACGAGCTCCCGGCCTGCCGCCGTCTGTGCTGCTCGGACCTCGGTGTTCATCACAGTCCTTGTTTCCTTCCTTCGGGTCGACCGATCACCGATCGGTCTGGATACGGCCAGTCAGGGCTCGGTGGACGCGGTCAGGCCGGCCAGTGCACCGGGTGTGCACCCGGCGAGGGCCTGGACGTCGCGGTGAAGATGGGGCTGGTCGGTATATCCACACGCCACGGCAACGTCGCCGGCGCGCTCGCCGGCGAGGAGCGCCCGAGCGGCGAGGTCGAAGCGGACCAGCATGGCGGCGCGCTTGGGGGTCAGGCCGACCTGGGAGCTGAACCTGGCCCAGAGCCGCTTGCGGCTCCATCCGCAGGACGCGGCAAGTTCGCCGACCCGTACTCGGCCACGGCGGGCCACGATGGCGTCCCAGGCGGCGGCGACCTCGGGGGCCATGGGCGGGGCCCCTGCGGCCCTCCGTCTGAGGAATCCGTCCGTGAGCGCGAGGCGTTCCTGCCAGGACGCGGCGTCGGCCAGCTGCTCGCGCAGCAGCCGAGCGTGCCGCCCCCAGAGGTCCTCGAGTCCGGTGATGGAGCCGTCCAGTTCGAGCGGGGAAACGCCCAGCAGGGCGTAGGCGGCCCGGGGTGACAACGCCACCTCGACGCATTCGACGCCCTCGCCGCGGATACGGGCCGGACCTGGCGACAGGGAGGCGACGAGACCCGTCAGTGGCCGGTGCCCGGAGGCGCTCTCCACCATGACCGGCCCGGCTCCGAGCCCGATGACGACGATCACGGCGGGCTGCGGAAGCACCCGCATGTCCAGTCCGCTGCCCGTGGGGTCCCGGAACCCGGCCATCCGTACGCCGTCGAGAGAGGTCCCGCCCAGGGGGCGGGCGACCTCCCAGCGGTTGTCAGCAGTGCGTTCCGGGGTCGTGTCCCCCGCATCGTCTCTGGGCATGGCTCCAGGCTCGCTGACAGGGCAGGCCCTTGTCTTGGACAAAAGTTCCGCGGCCGTTCCGCAGTCCTACCGGGTACGGGGCGGATCGGGCTCAGGGCATGTGATGCGGATTCGGAGCTGCCGCTCACCGGGCACGTCCCGCAGCCCTGGTGGGCGCGGCCTGTTGCCCGTGGGCGGGGGCGGCGGCTTCTGCCTGGGGCCCGCTGCTCGGGGGCCGCGGGCCCCAGGAGGCCCGCTTCGCGCTCCGGCGGGGGACGTTCAACCCCTCGGTCAGGGGCTTCAGTTGTGCTTCGCGTCCGTACTCGCGGGCGCAGCCCACGGATCTGCGACGACCCGCACCCACGACACAGCAGCAGGCACGGCGGCTGGTGCGGGTGCGGGTGCGGGGGTGTTGGCGGCGGCCGCGTCGACGGCGACGGCGACGGCGACGGCCTGGTCCACACCGACACCGGCTTGGTGGGCGCCGGTGGGGATCCGGGCGACATCGATCCCGGCAGTATCGAGGCGGCCCATCACGGCCGCGATGTCCGCCCAAACCGGAGACGCCAGGTCACGTCGCGCACCAGGCCCTCCGGCAAGCTCCGTCTGCGAGCCGGGGGCTACGAATCCGGCAGGGAAACGAAACAGGCAGCGGCGACCTCAAGTGCCGCGCTCAGCGAGGACACCTCACGCCGGAACCCACCCGGGATCATGGTCACTCGACAGCGCCCTTCCTCCAGGGGCCAGATCTTCACAAGGCCCGATTCCAAGTCGAATGGCGTCCGGCACAGCATCAGACTCCTGTGGCTGATGTCGGGCCAGAACTTCCGCAGGTCAGGGTGTGCGTGGGCCGCCTGGAGGAGTGGTCGGTCAGGCAGGTGCCACTCGCTGGAAAGGAGCTCGCGCCACTTCGCTGGAGCAGGGTCGCCATCCTCGAACGCTTGCGCCAGCTCGCTCCAGCTCATGAACGGAAAGCGGTCGTGCAGCTCCCGCAGACTGCCGCCTTGGCGCCACAGATTCGCGACTCCCACCGCAGCGACGAGGTCATTCGTCCATCCCTCCGACGACACGAAGCCACGGTGGCGACGAATCCGTACGCCGAAGGAATCCTCCGCGCAGGGGGAAACAAGAACCTTTCCCCGATCGGTAGTCACCTCGGCGCCGGCGTCCCAGCCCGAGCGAGTCCCCACCTCGCCCAGGTCGAAGCCTTGAGCCAGCGCGATGTGCTCGATACCCCGGATCAGACCCGCCAGCGACGCCGTATCGGGATCGGCCGGAACCCGCAGCTCCGCCTCTTGGCCACCTGTTGTCATGCCCGCCCCTGTGATTGAGACTGCCCTCCATGGATCAAGGGATATCCGCGCTGATCAGCGCTGGCATCGGCGCGACGGGGGCAGCTGTTGCGGCCCTCGTCACGGTGCGTTTGAGCTTACGCGGCCCGCTGGCTCAACTACATCAGCAGAGGGCACAGTTCCATAAACAGGGACTCGCTGACCACGTACGGGTCCGCCGCGACGCCCGCAGAAGCGCGTACGCGGCGTTCGCCGAGTCTTTTTACACCTTTATGGAGCTCGTCGCGCGAACCCACGAGACGGCGGAGACGGGTGACGCACGAGCAGCACTCGCACTCATTCAGGGCGAGGCCGCTGCCGTCGTACGTGGCCAACTACTCCGCGCACGCTCGGTCATAGCGATCGAAGGTCCCGACTACGTCACCAAGGCGGCCGAGGCCGTAAGCGACCGCGTCGGCATCTGGATGGAAATGCCATTGCGGATCGCCGGCTTGTCCCGTCAGTCACTCCAGTTCTCGGACTATGCATCGATCGAAGGCGGATTCCACACCGCCTTCCGCGAGTTCACTCAAGCTGCGAACCGGGCGCTCGACGACGAGGGCGCCTGGCCCGACCCCCAAGGCCCTTGACTTCCGTGAGCAGGCTCAGCCGAGTCCGGACAGCAGCGGCGCCACACGGTCACACCCAGAGAACCCGCTCTGCGTGCCCTGTACGCAGGCCCGACGGGCGTGGCTGCTCGACGGCCGTGTCCATCGACACCCGGTCGGCGTCCGCTCCGAGGGCTGCCCGAGCGCCACCGACCGTGCGCATCCGCTGGGCACGATGCAGGCGCTCGCCGCGCTCGCGCGGCCCGGCAAGACGGTGTGCAGCGTGTGCGACGCAGCCGAGGCGCTCCTGCCGATCCTCGCCCACGGCCAGGACGACGTGACCTCCCCGACGCCCGACCACAGGGTCAGACGGTCGGGGAGGCGGTGTGGGCGCGGCGGCTCAAGGCACGCTGAAGAGGACCTTGTCGTCGTCCGATGAGGGGTCCGCCCGCTCGAGCTTGGCCCTGACGCTCGCTCCGAGCAGGAGCTTCTGGCCGTTGGTCGAGGCGATCTTGGCCATCACCGCGGGGTCGGCCAGGTACACCTTGCCCTTGTGGGGATCGTCCCGCTCCGCGTCGGTGTCGATGACCGCAGCGTCGAACACCTCGCCCACGCGGTGCATGAGCACCGCGGCCTCGGCCAGGTCCACGGTCTGCCGGTCCGCCACACTCCCCTTCCCCCGTGCCATGTCGCACGGCAGACAGTGCAGGGCCTCGAGCACCCACTTCGGCGGGGGTTTGTCCGCGCACGCCGCCACGCACAGCTCACCGGTGTACCGGTCGACCAGGCGGCGCAGCGGTGCCGTGCAGTGGGTGTACGGGGCCGCGATCGCCGCGTGCATCGTGTGCTCCGGCGTCTGGTGATCGCGGAAGATGGTGTACTCCGCCTTGAGCATCGTGGTGGTGGCCTCGGTGAGGAAGGCCATGTGCTTCTGATTCCTCGGATCGAGCTTGCGGACCAGCGCGGCGTACGAGACGCCGGGGTCCCAGACGATGCCCAGGCACTTTGCGATCTCGTGCAGGCGCTTGACCACCAGCTGGTCGGTTTGCTCCTTCTGGGTCCGCAGGATCCCCGTACCGCTGTCGATCATGATCTGGGAGGCGGCCATTCCGGTCATGAGGGAGATCTGCTCGTTCCAGCCCTCCACCGGCAGCGTCGCCGCGTAGCTCAGCCGGAAGGATCCGTCTTCGAAGGCGACCTCCTGATCCGGCAGGTTCACCGAGATGCCCCCGCGCGTGATCTCGACGGCCTCCCGCAGCTTGCCGATCTCGCGCAGCAATGCGACGGACTCCTCGGCCGTGCCGTCCTCGATGGCCTGCTGGACGCCCTGGTAGCTGAGTTTGGCCCGGCTGCAGACCATGGCCCGGCTCACGGACGATTCGGTCACGTTGCCGTCGGCGTCGAGATCGTGCTGCCACAGGAGGGCCCGGCGGTCCTTGTTCGGCAGCAGACTGGCCGCGTCCTCGGAGAGCACGGGCGGGTACACGGGGACCTTGAGGTCGGGGAAGTAGAGGGTCTCGATCCGGTCATGCGCCTCGGCGTCCAGGGGGCTGCCGGGCCTGACGAACGCGGTCACGTCGGCGATGGCGTAGTGCACGCGGAAGCCGCCGCCGGGCCGGCGCTCCAGGTACATGGCCTGGTCGAGGTCCTTGGAGGTCGGCGGGTCGATCGTGAAGAACGGCAGTTGGGTGGCGTCCTTGTACTGCAGTTGCGGTTGCGGTTGGGCCGCTGCCTTGTCGGCCGCTTTGAGTACGCGCTTGGGAAAGGCCAGAGGGACCTTCAGCTCCGCACGGAGCTCCACCAGCGCGGAGCGCAGGGTGTCCAGGGCCTTGTCGGACATGTGCATCGGACGATGTCGCATGCCCCGAGCGTAGGGCGACGGTCACGGCCCGGCGCGGCGAGCGGGTCCGGGTGGCGGAACGGGCCGTACGGACCGGGGGTGACGGACGGTGGACGAGCGGGAAGCGGCACCGGGGCACCCGAAGGTCGGCGGCCGGCTGCTGCCCCGTCCCGGATCGGGGCGCCTGCCCAGCCGAAACGGCTCGCACCCTCCCTGTGTCCTTCCCGCCTGTGCGAGCGGCAGAGGCTGACCGGCGGGGTGCAGGGCGGAGGGACCGGCCACGGCGATCGGGCGGAGGGTAGGAGCAGTCGGCTCCAGCGCGGAACCTCCACCTACCGCCCGGCGGGCTCCGCACGCCCCCAACCGGTGATGGCCGAACGGGGCAGGAATTCCCCGTCGGCCACTGGTGGGCCGGCACGGTCGCCGAGTCAGCCTGCCCGCCTCCATGCGCTGCTTCGCCACGGCGATCGCCACGGCGGGGGGTGGGCGACGTCGTGCCGGACGTAGCAGTCGTCGCAGCCGGCCTCCCGCACCCACCTGTACCCGCGTCCCTCCAGGAACGTCCTGATGCGGGAGCGGGCCGGCAGCCAGTTGTGCTCGATCGTCAGTACGCGGAAGGAATACCGGTCGAAAGGGAAGCTCGACAGGATGGCCAGTTCCGACCCCTCGGTGTCGAGGCTCCAGTAGTCGATCACGGGCGGGGCCCCGCAGGCGTCGAGGACCGAGCGGACGGTTCGCGCGGTCCTGCGGACCGTGGGAGGGGCACTGCCTTCGGCGACCCGCAGAAGACCCTTCGCGCACCGCAGGAGGGAGGGATCGTATTCGTGGAGGATTCCCCCGACCGTCCCGGCCTCCAGGAATTCGACGTGGCCTTCCCGGTCGTAGAGGCAGCAGTTCACGCAGATGCACCGACGGTTCTCCACGAGGCGGGCGAAGAATTCCGTGTTCGGTTCGATGCAGATGCCCGTCCAGCCGAAGGACTGCTCGAGCAGGCGGGTATTACTCGCCTGCAGACCGTCCGAGGCCCCGGAGTCGAGGAAGAACCCCTCCCGCATCCCTCCGAGGACTTCGACGACGAATTCGTCCTGGCTGTACTGGGAGGTCACGACCGATGCCCGCGCACGCGGCCGAACGCCCCGGACCGCCAGGCCGCGGGCGTGCCGTCCCGTGACGGGGCCGAGGAGAGCTGTCGGTGGTGGGTGTCGTTCTCCCGCTCGCCGTAGAGCATCGTGATGTTGATGCGCCGGTTCTCGTACCCCGGCCGGAAGGACAGGCCGTCCGTGCCGTGGAACAGGTCCGAGTTGAAGAGAACGGCACGGTTCTGGCGATAGGGAATCTTGAAGGATTTCGCGTGCTGCTGCCGAAGATAGGGCTCGATGACGTCGGTGCGGTTGTTGTACGTGGCGAAATCCCAGTCGAGCGGGGCGTCGACCCCGTAGACGACGAGTCCGCCTGACTCCTCGTCCAGATTGGCTTCGGTCGGGGTGATCCAGAAATTCAGATTGACGGCGGCGAAGTCCGCGTGCGTGTTGGAGTCGGCCGGGAAGTTGCTCTGGTTCTTGAACGCCCACAGCTGGCGAAGGGGGTAGCGCTTGCCGATCACCCGGGGCAGGGCGTCCCGTACCTCCTCGGCGATCTGGAGGAGCAGCGGGCAGTTGAACCCGTCCCGGAAGAAGGCGCCGAGTCGTCCGTGCGCGTAGCGGTTCCCCGTCCACACGGTCGATTCCAGGCAGAAGCGCTGGAGTTCCTCCAGCGCACCGGGGGCCAGGAAGTCGTCGATGACCACGACGCCCGGCGGCTGGTCGAGGTACTGGTCCTCCACCTCCTGGGGCTTCCACGCGTCGGCCAGTGCGCGCCGTACGCGGGGAGTGTCCCGTACATGGACGAGTCGGCCGTAGACGTGCTCGATGGCCCGCCACGCCGAGGCGTCCGCCGACGCGGGCCCGTCCACACCGGCCGATTCCAGGTGGGAGGCCGTCTCCTCGTAGCTGCTGATGATGTCGGTGAACTCGTCACCGAGTACGCCCCGCTGTTGCAGGTAGCGGAACTGGTCGATGTCGTGGCGCAGCTTCGGAGCCGTGAGGTGGATGTCCGGGGCGCCCGGGCGGGGCGGCGGGGCGGACCGTGGGTACCAGGCGCTGCCCAGGCGGACCGCCGCAAGGATCCGCGCGTACTCGCCGGCGACCGGGAGGTCGTGTTCCAGCAGGGCGAGCCAGGACTGGTGTTCCAGCCAGGCGAGGTCCTCGGCGTCGTAGGCCGCCTCGGTGCGCCACAGGGCGATGCACTCGTCGCTTCGGCCGCGGCGCGCGAGCGACGTCGTGAGGTCCCGGCGCGCGTCGCGCCGGCCGGGGTCGACGGGCGGTGGGAGGCTCGCGCCCGGAGCGCGGTTGTCCTCCACCTACAGGCCCCCGACGCTTTCCAGCAACCCGCGGTCGCGCAGCCGGACGGAGTACTCGACGAGAGCCTCCAGAGCCGGGACGTAGTGACCGGCGAAGAGACTGACGACGGTGCTGACTTGCGTCCCGCTGACCTCGGTGCCGAACTGGGTGCCGGTGCTGGTTTCGGTCCCGGAGACGACGGGGCCGGTGCTGACGTGCGTACCACTCTTCTCCGTGCCGAAGGCCGTTCCCGTACTGGTTTCGGTCCCAGAAACGACGGGGCCGGTGCTGACGTGCGTACCACTCTTCTCGGTACCGAAAGCCGTTCCCGTGCTGGTCTCCGTACCGGACGCCAGCTCGTCGCCGAAGAGCCCGCAGTCGTTGAGGATCGGTACCAGGGCCTCATCGACGGCGACGGACAGGTCTTCCCCTTCCACGGCGAACCTCAGCAGCGCGAGTACGACGTGGACCGACTTCCTCTCCGCCACCGCTCGGCCGAGCTCCACCATGAACCGGTCCCGGGACACCGGGGTGTCGCGGTGGTCGACGACGTAGTCCCGCAGCCATGCCAGCGCCTCCCGGTCCGAGGCCACCGAGTGGATCAGCTGGTTGACGACCGAGGCTTGCTGTGGCGAGAGCCTGCTGCCGCCGACGTACTCGGACAGGAGCTGCGCGGGGTCCGTGACGAACTGTTCGCGGAGCAGGAGGTCCGCCGACATGGCCCTGAACAGGGCGTCAACTCGTCGGGCGATGCCGACCGTTCGCAGTGATGGATGGGCTGGTCTCTGGGTCTCTTCGCCGACAACAGCCACGCGCATGCCCTTCTGTCCCGGGGAAATGCCTGCCCTCTAGCCGTAGCACAGCGGCATATGCCAGGTGAGGGAGGTTCCGGGTCGACGCGCGCAGCGCAGGCCCACATGCGCCCCCAAAGGGCCAACCGCGGCCTCCCGCTCCACGTTCCCCGCTCCAGATAGCGGTGGTGAGCGAACTCGTCTCCAACGCACTCCGGCACGGAGAGGGGCCCCCGCGCTTCCAGATCATCGTCCGGGCCCCGGCCGGTCACCGTCGAAGTGTCCGACCCCTCGGCTCTCCAGCCGCACCTCGGGCCGCCCTCCCGCCCCCTGACCGCCGGGGGCTGGTCGGTGCCAGCGCCGACCATGGGCAGATGAGCGCCGGAACCGCGCCCGGAAGCCCCTACAGGGGTGGCGACGGGTTGTGCGAATACACCCGGGGCCCTCGCTGCGTCGGCTCCCCAGCTGCCCTGTGCACGTCCTCAGGTAGGTGTCCGGCCCGGCCGAGGTGGCGGAGCCGGTCGGCACGGTGGCCGCCGCTGAACTCACCGCCTTGCCCGGCGACAGCGCGGCGGCGCGGCGCGGGCGGGGACGACCGTTCCCGTCCCGGCTCCTCGGGCATGCCGGCGAGCGCGCCTGTGCGTCTGCCCGGGGCCCGGATGGCGGGTCGGCGCGTCGGCTGTCAGCCTGGAGGAGAAGCCGTAGCGGCAGGCCGTGCCACGTGCCGCCACTTGCGCGACGTGGCGCCTCCACTGCTGGAAACCACTGTTCGTGTTCTTCCCGGGAGGTGGACCTCCTTGAGCAGGCACGCTTCGTTCATCAGAACCGCACGGAGTCTCGCTGTGGCCGGAGTCCTGTCGGCCGCACTGGTACCGGTATCGGCAGCACCGGCGACAGCCGTCGCGTGCGACGCGGCGGCCGCTGCCCGAGCCCCGAACAGCAGCAACGACAGCGCCGTAAGGAATGCACTGATCTGCCTCATCAACAACCAGCGCACGCAGAGGGGTCTGCCCGCCCTCACCACGAACCAGGCACTGACGACTGCGGCGCAGCAGCACTCCGCCGCCGCCGTGCAGCTGAAGTGGTGGGGACCGGGTAAGGATTCGCACCGCAACCCGCAGACCGGTTCGACACCGCAGAGCCGGATCAAAGCCGCGGGCTACTGCCCGAACCCCAGGTCATGGGCCGTCGCCGAGATCACGTACACCGGCTGGGGCGGCTCGGGGACCCCGAATGCGGCGGTCAACTGGTGGATGAACGTGAGCACGTGGGGCCACCGCCAGATCATCCTCGACCCGTCCATGCGAGAGATCGGCGCCTGGGCCCAGCCGGGTTCGGCCGACCCGGCCGGGGCCGGCGCGAGCCAGGCCGGAACCTACGTCGTGACCTTCGGGCGCTGCCAGCAGTGAACCGGTGGGGGGCCATGGCCAAGGTGCGTACTGCACGGCCTTCTGCAACACCCCCTGGGCCCCCGTCCGGCTACTTCTGCTTCGCGGCACACAGGGCCGTGTCCACGACGCTCTCGACGCGCCTCGTGGTCGCCACGTCCGTCGGGACGGCGGTCACCGTGACGTTCGCCGCCGCGCGGCCGTCGTCGGTGACCCCGCCGCGGGTCTCGTACCCCATGATGTCGCCGCCGTGGCCCCAGTAGAGGCCACCGCACGACAGCGGCCTGCTCATGATCCCCAGCCCGTACCCGGCACCGGTGTTCCCGAGGGGGACGGTGGTGCGCATCTCGGCGAGCTGCGCGTCCTCCAGCAGGTCGCCGGCCAGCAGCGCGGTGTAGAACCGGTTGAGGTCGGAGTTGGTGGAGATCATCTGTCCCGCCGCCCAGCTCGCGGACGGGTCGATGTCCGTGACATCGCGCCACGGCGCACCCGCCGATTCCTGGCGGTAGCCCCGGGGATGGCGTTCCCGGACGGTCGTGTCGCCGGCGGTCGGGAAGTAGGTGTGGCGCAGTCCGACGGCCCGTACCACGCGCTTGTCGATCTCCTCGGCAAGCGGCCGCCCGGTGACCTTCTGGACGATCAGGCCGGCCAGCACGTAGTTCGTGTTGCTGTAGGCCCAGCTCTTCCCGGGGGCGAAGTCGGCCTTCTTCCGCAGGGCGATGTCCAGGATGTCGCGGGGTTCCAGGTACCGGCGCTGGAGGAAGGCGTTGTCGACCTCCTTCTCGTAGTCGGGAATTCCGCTGGTGTGCTGGAGCAGCTCACGGACGGTGATGCCGCGCCCGTCGATCCCTTCTCCACGGACGAGGCCCGGCAGATGGGTGTCGACGTTGTCGTCGAGACCGACCTTCCCCTCGGCCACCAGTTGCAGGACGACCACTGCGGTGAACGTCTTGGTGGTGCTGCCCACCCGCACCTGCCCGTCCTGCGGCACCCTCGCCCCCGTGGCCAGGTCGCCCAACCCCGCGGTGTAGGTACGGGCGCGGCCCTTGACGTCCTGGACGCTCGCCAGCGCGGCGGGCAGGCCGTCGGAACGCACCAGCGCGTCCAGACCCCGCTGGACCGCGTCCGGCCGGGCGGAGGATGCCGCGGGCGGCGCCAGCGCGCCCAGCGTCATCGCGCAGACGGCCGCGGCGGCCGCGGCCGTCGCGGCTCTGCGTCGGACACCCTGCTGACGCCAGGAGGGACGAAGCATGTGCCATACCTGTGCGTGCACGGGCCAACTCCTACGAATCGTTGGGAATCCAGCGGTTTCCGCTCCCAGCCTCTCCGGGGGTGCCCGTCCTCGGCGATCATGCCACCCGGCCCGTCCCGGGTGGGGATATCCCCCGGGACCAGGGGGAGTCGAGCCGGAATCGTGGCGTTCCGGCAGGAGCGGCCGGTGGCCGGGGCTCCCTGGCCGGTGTCCTGCCCGGTCCCTGAAGCGTCGGCCCGTCACTGTCCGTACGTCCGAGCGGTGGTGCACAAGTGGTTCGAGGAAACGGCAGAAGCGCCTGTTACAGAGCCCTGAACCCATTCGGCGCCAGCATGCGACATGGCGTGAATGAACTGCTTATCCGGCCGAAATCCCCCTGCTCCGGCACCGACAGGGCCGTCCCCGCCTCCCGCACCGCCCGCGTCAACCGGACTTTGACGCACGCCTCTCACAAGGGAGAGTTACGGACATGTCCGCATTAGGAAACGTGAGTCGCAGGTTGTGGCGGTTGATGGCGGGTGCGGGCCAGAGTGTGGCTCCTCGGCAGAACGCCGGGAACCATACGGAGCCCGCGCCCCGGCTCGCACAACGCCGGGCCGGCCGACCTTGAAGGAGCCGTCTGCATGTCTGCTTCCCTCGCCACCCGCCGCGCCGTCACCACGGTCCTGGCCGCCGGCACGCTGATCGGGGCAGCCGCTCTGCCGGCCGCCGCCCACGACGACGACCGTGCCCTGAACCGTGAGTGGGTCGAGGTGCAGGAGAGGGAACAAGCAGCTCAAACAGGCCCTCTTCCTCTCCGCGTTCGCCACCGTGGCCGACCCGGCATCTCGGATCTACTACGACAAGAAGATCACCCAGGGGAACACCACACCCAGGCCCCGCTCTGCCTCGCCCCACGACGGGCCGACGTCCTCTTCGCGATGCTCCGGGACGAGCCTTCTACGAATTCCGGCCTGTCACTGCGACTTGAGACTTCTTTATCCTCCGGACAGGCGCGTGATCAGCTGCTGAGATGGGGCCGGGGATTCAAGCACCTGATGGTCGTCCACCTCGGCTCGCGGGCGAGGTGGACAACAACACCGTTGGCATGGAGTTGACCGGCGACCCGTTCGACGGACGGACCGTGATCGTCCAGCTCGTTCAAAACGGACTTCCACCCGCGTGCCTCCGTGCTAACGGCGGCCAGGGGCAGGGGCTGTGGAACCCTGATGCCCGGCACATGTCCACACTCGTCCGGACCCTCCCGGTCGCAGCACCAGCCCGACCGGATGCGCGCCGGACGGCCGCGACGGTCACCGCTTGGAGATGGGCTCGGCCGCCTGCCTGCCGTGTCGCGGCTCGGAGCTGGGGGACGGCACTGCGGAGTGCCGTCTGTTCCAGAACGGTGTGTTCCACCGCCGCTCTCTCCCGTAGCAGATGAGTCGCCCCCTCAGGAACTCGTTGTGGCTCGCCTGCACGAGTTCAGCGTAGGCACTCAAAGCTGTGGGATCGCCCGCCGCGTCGGCGTGGACGGCGTCGGCTGCCGCGATGCCTGTGGCGAGGGCGGTGACGATGCCCCTCACGGCGATCGGATCGGACGCCATGGCGGCATCGCCCACTGCGGCCCATCCCGGAGCCGCTGCGGGGCAGGCATACGACGTCGCCGCCCGTACGATGCGCAGCGCGGGCGGTGGGGCTGCGGCTGCGTAGTGGAGGCGTTGGTGCAGAAGGGTGGTCTCCTGCAGAGCCCGCCGCCAGCCGTCCGGTCGATGGAGTGCCTGCCCGGCGACGAGGTCGGCGTCCGTCACCGCCATGACGAAGTAGGACCCTGAGGGCAGCGGCGCGCCGTACCACCAGCCGAAGGGTGCCGACTCGACCAGCGAGGTCCGGGGCAGGCTGTCACCCGAGGTCTCGTACGGCAGGCGGGCTGTGAGGGCGACCATGCGGTCGGCTCTTACGACGGTGGCTCCTGCCTGACGCGCCGGACGAGCCCCGGCCCCCGTGGCATCGACGAGGTACCGGGCCCGGAGGCCGCCGCGATCGAGTGACAGCTGCCAGTGGGCCCCGACGCGCCGCGCGGACCTGATGCGGCCGGGGTGTAGGCGGGCACCGGCCCGGCGGGCCGTGTCCACGAGGGTTTGGTCGAAGTGAGCGCGATCGAGATGCCGCCCGATTCCGTAAGGGCTGAACAGGAAGTCCACTTCGCCGAGTGTCTCCCCGCCCCAGAGCGACTGATTGCCGAAGCACGGGGTGTGGGGGCCGGCGGCCACCGCGTCCAGCACGCCGAGGCGCCGCAGAAGGGGCCAGGCCCCGGACGCCAGACTCTCCCCGGGTTTCCACGGACGTGTGCTGCCCGGGTCGACGACAATGACGGAGGCACCATGGCGGGCAAGGGTGATCGCGGCCGCGGCCCCCGCCGGTCCGGCCCCTGCGATCACCACGTCACCGTACGCGTGGGTCCTCGGTTCGCGCATCAGTGAACGGCTCCCATGCCGTAGACGTGCATGGGGGCTTGCTCCACGGCGCCGGCGCCGGCGCCCTTGGCCGGCAACGGTGCCGAGAGGAGCGGCCGGTTGTCCGGTGGTGTCAGGTCGGGCAGCGGACAACCCGCAGTGATCCAGTCGATGGTGATCTGGCGGCCGGTCCTGCCCGTGCCGGGCACCACACCGGCGTAGGCCCTGCCCATGCTGGTCGAGGGTCCGAGGAGATCGATGAAGGAGCTTTCCTCCGGGCGGCCGGGAGAGACGAGCTCATTGGCCGGGTGGACGACTGCGCTCAGCAGGAACGCAGTGGGCTGGGTGAACCACCAGGCGACCGGCTCGCGCCTGGTGCGGGTCGGATCGCCCGGATCGGGGCCGGTGATGCGGATGCCGGTGTGGGCCACCGAGCCTGTCTGGCGGGGGCGCAGCGTGTCGACCAGCCGGATCATCGCCTGGAGCGGGGAGAGTTGGGGGTGACCGTCGGGTTTAAGGGCGAGTGAGCGAGTCCACTCGCGCCACAGTTCGAGCTCGTTCTCCTCGAAGACCTTGTACATGGGCCCGGAGAACGTGGTCAGCTCGAAGAAGGGGCTCTTCTCCGGTTCCCCCGGCACGATCAGCCCCGACTCCTGGAGTTCCCGCAGAAGACCGGAAGGGTCGAGGAACCAGTCGTTGATCCTGTTGCCGCCGAGCCGCTTGCCGTTGTGGTTCATACGGGCGAACGGAGCCTTGCGCTCGATCAGGTCGAGCAGCCGTTCTCGCGGAGTCGGCCGGTCGGCCACCAGAGCCCTGAGGTCGTCGGACAGGGTACCGATGATGAGGAAGGCCACGTAGCCGTCCCAGATGCGCCGCCAGTGCTCCTGGACGGCTTGGTCTCCGCCGCTCTCGTGCACCTCGTCCAGGTAGAGCATGACCGCATCGCGAGCCTTGGCACCGTGCCCCGCCGCCGCGTTGTCGATGCCGATGTGCATCCGGTAGAACTGCGAGTTGATGCCGTGGTAGTCCAGCAGCCTCACGACCGGCACGATCTCCAGGACATTCCATTCCAGTTGCAGCGTCATTCCGAGAAGTTCCGGAAAGAATCGCTGGGAATGCTGCGAGATGGCCAACTGGAAGGCGCTGGCCGAGTATGCCGAATCGAGCATTTCGGGGAGCATGGCGAACTGGTAGGAGTCCACCGGTGGAAGGTACAGACCCACGCTGTGGAGCAGGTCGGCATAGAGGTTGGAGTGGTTCAGTGCGGGATCACCGCCGCCGATCTCGTCCATCCAGATGGAGAACAGCAGTGAACGGACTTCGTCGATAGGCCCCAATGGGGTGATGTTGCGCAACCAGGCGCCGTCCAGAAGGTTGAACGGTGCGAATTGGCGGATCCGCTCGATGACGTCGCTGCGGGTACGCAGCGGGTCGAGTGCCGGATCGGAGTCCTCCACCCGTTCCACGATGTCCGTATAGATGAGCTGTAGCCGGGCTTCGAAGGCCTCACGGGTGTACCGGAACGGACGCAGCATCACCGGGAACAGGGGATCGGTCTGTGCCGCCCTGGCCTGTGCCAGAACTGCCTCGGCGTAGTGCCGGGCGGCCTCCGCCTGCTCGGGGTAGCGTTCTGGGTGCTGAAGCATGTGGAACCAGTCACGGTCGCCGAGGCCGACGTGCTCCGCGCGTTCGGTCTCGACCAGCATGGTCTCGCCCGACTCGCCGGTACGTGCCACGACGAAGCCGAGGCGGCTCCATTTCTCCACCATCTCGTTGTCGCCGGCGTGCTCACGCAGCAGTGACCAGCGCTTGGCCACCCTGTCGCGGTACTGCTGATCGCTCTCGTCCGGCAGCGGATCGAGTTGCGGAGGGTAGACCGGCTGCACGCCGACGCCACGGGCCCACGGCCTGCGGTACACACTGAGCTCGGTGGGTTCCCAGGCGGCCTCCGCCGTGCTGATGAGCCGACGGTACTGCTCTTCGGGCAGGACGTCGTCCGGGCGTTGAGCCGGCCACCAGTGCGTATGGCACTCGTAGAAGTCGGCATGCCACGGCACGGCCATGTGCTTGGTGATGTCCCCGGCCGAAAGGTCCTCGCGCAGGCGGAACGGTGCCGTCCAGGTCGACGGCTCGGCGGCGATGTACGTCATCTCGATGCCGGGGAAGAACGACGCCCCGACGCACGCCTCGAGGGCGGCCCGGACCAATGCGTGCGGCTGCTCGGCAAGAGGGAGGTCGCTGAGCGGCACCGCTTCGACCGGGTCCGTCCCATCGGCGGTGAACTCGCCTGCGGCCCAGCGGCGCATCCGTTCGTACTGTCCGGGAAGGAGTGACATCCAGGTGCGGGGTTTGCCGTCGGCCGGGTCTCCGTCGTCCCCCGCGAGCTGCGGCATGAAGGCGTACCCGGCCTGGACCACGTCCTCCGCCTCGGGCGTGCGCAGCCGCTCGAAGACCGACTTCCTGAGGCCCGAGTCCTCCGGGGCGTTCGATGCCAGGCGGGAGAGACGGTCGGGGTTCAGGAATTCGCCCTGTGTGCTTCTGCCGTGCCCTCGCAGCGCGTTCCCGTTCACCCATGAGTAGCCCTGAATGCGGCCCAGCAGAGGGCGGATGTCTTGGGTGAACGAGACCTCCTCGCCCTGCGGCCACCAGCCGACGCGCTCGGCGACCTCGTGCGCGACGTCGTACAGGGTGACCAGGTTCGACGTGTCGGGTGCGAAGTCCGGGGGAGCGACGATCACCCAGGCGGGTCTGACGGGGACCGTGCGGTCCTCACCGATCCGCACGGTGGCCGTCACGGGTCCGTCGGAGGTGTCGTCGTACCAGTGGTCGTTGTTCGCGTAGTGGGTCACGGGGTTGTCCGGTCTCACGGAGGCCGCGTGCCCGAGGCCGCCCAGGACGAGAAGCCGGCCCGCCTCGTCGGTGCGCAGCTCCCCGAGGGGAACCGACTGCCCGAGAAAGGTTCCGGTGTCGAACCGGGCGTCGGTACCGTCCACGTTCGGGCCCTTCGCCCGTCGCGGTCCCGGCGTGATCATCAGTGTGGCGCGCGCCTCGGGATCAGCGGGATCGACATGCTGATTGCGTCGGTTCTCCGGGGATTCCGACTGGTGAAAGCGCCCGCGGAACCGGAACCACGCCGCTTTCGTGTTGGCCAGCTCCACCGACCACTCCACGTCCGCGTCGGCAGCCGACACCTCGCCCAGGACGTTGCCGTCCTTGTCGAACGCGTAGACACGGAAGCGTGCCGCCTGGCGCTTGACCCGTCCTTCGGAATCCTTGAATCCGCCTTCCGGATGAACCGTGCTCCCCGGGGCCTCCGGTCCGACGAAATACGCGTCCGGGCTGTTGCCGACCCGGGCGATTCCGATTGTCGGGTGAATTTCGCAATGGGCGATGTCATCGAGATTCAACCAGGCCTCCGAATGGGCTGGAAACATCCGTATGGTCGCACGGGCGGGAGCGCAGAGGTTTGTGCCGCGCCGGGCGGTCCTCATCGGTCGTCAGGGGCTACGGTGAAACGACGATTCTGCGACGTCGGAAACTGATGGGACATGCACGGATGACTTCCTTGCCCGCCGCGCCTCCCTGGAGCAGGGAGATCCCGATCCAACAGGCGGTTCCCCCCTGGCATTTCGCCATGATGAACGACCGGGAACGCAATCACGCGTATCGGGAAGCGATCGAAACGGCCGTTCGCCCCGGCGACCTCGTCCTGGACATCGGGACCGGCGCCGGTGTCACGGCGTTGATGGCCGCACGCGCCGGCGGGTACGTAGTGACCTGCGAAAGCAACCCTCACACGGCGTTCCTCGCGGACCGGGTGATCAGAGCCAATGGTTATGGCGACCGCATCACGCTGATTCCCAGGTCCTCCACCGAGCTCGTCGTGGGTCGTGACCTGCCCAGGCAACCGGACGTGGTCACCGCTGAGATCTTCGACTGCGGGCTGGTCGGGGAGTCAGCCCTGCGCAGCCTCGATCACGCCCACCGCGAGCTCATCTCCGCCACCACGCGCTTTGTTCCCCGCGGCGGCCGCCTCTGGGCACAGCTGGTGGAGAGCGAGAGTCTCCACGGGCTCAACCAGGTGGGCGTTGTGGAGGGCTTCGACCTGAGCCCGTTCAACGTCGCAAGCACCCGGGGCTACTTCCCGGGCCGCATCAGCTGTCATCCCCATACCGTTCTGTCTCCGGCGTTCAGGCTTCTCGACTTCGACTTCGGTGAGCCACCCGCTCCCCGCACCCGGCACCTCATGGTCCCCGTGACCACGGACGGGATCGCGCACGCCGTCGTCATGTGGTTCGAACTCGACCTCGGCAACGGCAACAGGGTGAGCAACCACAGCGCGGGTTCCAGCCACTGGGAGCAGGCGGTGCAAACCTTCCCCACCCCGGTCGCAGTGCGGGCGGGCACGGCCGTTCGCCTCACAACCCGGCACGACCTCGACGCACTGCGCCTCGACCTCGAAGGGACACGGCCGTGACGAACCGGGGCAGCCGACCGTGCGGGACGGCGGACCCGCGCGTGACGGTGATCGGGGCGACGAGGAACGCACGTCTGGCGACCCGCCTGACGTACGCGTCGTTCCACCGCCATACTCTCGAACCCGTCCGCGTGCTCGTGGCCGACAACGGGTCCACCGACGGCACGCTGGACGACCTGCGACGACTCGGCTGGCTGACCGTCTTCTCACTGGACGAGCGCAAGCGCCGGGCCCGCGAGGAGGCAGCGCAAGCGCGCAGTACGCTGGAGAAGCTGCGAACAGACCTGGACGCGCTCGTCGCCGAGTGCCCAGCGGGGCACCGGTCCGTGCTCGACAGGATCAGGACCGAGGTGGAGATCGTGGTCCCGGACGACGGCGAACTCTGCCAGCACTCCACAGCCCTCGACTGGCTCGCACCCCAGGTGGACACCCCGTACTTCCTGCTGCTCGACTCCGACGTCGAATTCTTGTCCACGGGATGGCTCAGCGATCTCGTCGATCTCGCGGACGCCGAGGGCCTGGCAGCCGTCGGAGAGTTCGAACCCGGACGGTTTCCCTGCCGGGACCGCCTCGCCACGTACCTGCTCCTGCTGCGCACCGACGCGTTCCGCGCGCTCGGCGTCCCCTTCCGCCAGGTCCTGACGTTCGGTGATCCGCTTGAGGAGGAGCGGTGGTACTCGCGCGCACGCCACCACGTCCTCGATCCATCGGCCTTCGACGGCTTCCCATCGGCTGCCTTCTACGACACCGCAGCCGCTCTGTTCGAGCGGCTGGGGCGGGAGGGACTGCCGTGGAAGCCGTTCCCGCCCGCTGTCGCGGCGAAGTTCCGCCACCTCGGGCAGATGTCGTGGTCGGCCGATGCTCATGACGACTACGTCGGCGTCGAACTCCTCCGCGAGCACGTGCGAGTGGCCAGCGAGTACGCCGGCGCCCGTCTCAGGGATCACTACGGGGGCGGCCTGCCGGGCTGGCAGCCGGTGTGACACACGGCGGTCGGCGATACTCGGCGCCGGGCACTCGTGGTGGGCCGCACGACCTCACGAACAGAGCGTCGAGGTGAGATCCGCGGCTGCGGCAGGAGGGATCAGAGCTCCGAACAGCTCGAGCCGGCCCAGGATCTCGTCCACCTCAGCGCCGGACAGTGCGACGTCGGGGACCTGCTCGCGCAGGCTGGCCCAGGAGATGAGGAAGACACCCGCCACCGTGCTGCCGTCCAGTGCGGCAGCCTCCGGTTCCCCGAGGACGCCCGCGACGAAACTGCCGTCGGAAGCCGGCCGGTCGGTACGGCGGTCGAGCACCGAGTAGAGGTGGACGAGTCGCTCGGCCTTCGGGCCGATGGCTTCCTGCAGCGGGGCCCTGCTGTCCAGGGGCAGAAGGGCAGTGCCGAGGCCGAGCGGCCCGTAGACGCCGTGGAAGAGCCCGGCCGTGCACACGTCGGGGTCGCATCCCCAGGACCTCAGAATCGCATGCGTGCCGAGCAGGTGATCGGACAACGGTCGCCTTCGCGCCCGGCGCCCGGTGGCGGCGGCCCGCCGACCGGCATGCGGGACCTCATGGGCCCCGATCCGCTCCAGGAGGTCCAGGAGACGGGCGGGGACGGCCTCCGCGTGCCGGCTTCGGTGCAACTTCTCGCGCAGGTCGGCGGCCCAGTACGACAACACCAGGCTGTACCTGACACCGCTCTGCACCGGGAGGACGGAGTGGAAGGAGCGGTCGGACAACTCCATGAGCACCGCGCGGTTGTGCAGAGCCCGAACACGCACGGCGTCGTCCATGGAGGACCGGGAGCGCTGGAGCATCAGCTCTCCTCCCGTGACGGGGGCAGCAGGGGACGCGAACGAGACGACCGCCCGATGGGTCTCGGTGAGATCGTGCGGCACATCGGTGTGTGTCCTGATGTACTGCCCCGCCACCAGCTTGTGCGCGCCGGCCTCGATGCACCGCCGCTCGACCGGACGGCCGAATACCTCCTCCAGGCGGTCGGCCACGCGCAGCAGCATCGGGCTGAGGCCGGCCGAGTGGGCGAAGAGCAGGTCGAGGATGTTCACGCAGCGGTACTGCTCGTAGAGACCGGTGCGCTCGACGGTCCAAGAGCCGTGATTCTCGAACCAGTCGAGGATCTGTGCCGCGATGTTCTCGTCGAGGAGTCCGTCGAGAAGAGCGTGCGGATACGGTTCCCGCTCGAGCAGGGAGGAGCCGGCCAGGGAGGCGGCCGTCGTATCTCTCTTCCGACTGGTCATGTGCGCTCGGCCGCCACGGAGTGAGCGCGGACATGACGGATGAAATCGGCCTGCCCGCAGCATCCGCCGAGAGGTTCGGGGTCATGGCGCGCGGCCATGTACGTCTCCATCGGACATCCTCCCCGGCACACCTCGACTTCGGGACACTGCTGCAGTGACGCCTCTTCCTCTTCCCGCTCGGCGACGATCACGTTCATGTTCGGGCTCCGCCGGATGTCGGCGAAGTCCTGGCGCATGATGTTGCCCCACCGGTAACGCGGGTCGCCCAGCAGGTAGCAGCAATGGTTGACATCGCCGTTGGCTTCGACCGTGTACAGGTTCCCGAAGCAGTTGCCGGCGAATGTGCACGGCAAGGAGCCGCCGCGGGTCTTCTCCAGCCGGTTCCGCACTGTGGCGATCTCTCGGATCTCGATGCCCTGGTCACCGTGAGCCCGCCACCGGTCGTACAGACCGATGAGGAACTCAGTGCGTTCCTTGGTCGTGATGTAGTGAGCGACCCTGGTGCCGGAGGGGGCGTGAGGCTGAGGCTCGGGCATGGCGAAGTTGATCCCGTAGTCACGGATACCGACCTCCTCCATGAAGTCGAAGAGCACGTCGGGGCCGAGGGCGAGTGTCCGCCGGTCCACCACGGAGATGACTCCGACACCGAGCCCCTCGTCACGGAGCTTCTCGTAGCCACGCAGTGCGCGTTCCAGAGTGGGCCGGCCGGACGCGTCCACACGCTGAGCGTCGTGGACCTCTCGCGGGCCGTCCACGCTGATGCCGACCTGCCACTCATACCGGCGGAAGAAGTCGATCCACTTCTCGTTGATGTGAACGGCGTTCGTTGCGATCGAGTTGACGATGGGCTGCCCCGGGCGGCTGAAACGCGCCTGTACCGCCATCACCTTCTCGAAGTACTGGATCGGGACCAGGGTCGGCTCACCGCCGTGCCAGAGGAATTCGACCCCGCGGTGCTCCGGGTCGGTGAGCGCCGCGGCCGTCATGCGTGCGGCCACTTGGAACGGCATTCTCTGGTCCGGTCCCGACCGCCAGTCGTAGCAGTACGTGCACCGCAGATTGCACAGGCGGGTTACCTTGACAATGAGCCCTACGTCGCGCATCGCGCTGTTCTCCCTGGGGTCGGTCACCCTGATGTGGTCGGAGCCGGTTCGCTGTTCAGCGGCGGGTTCGCACGGATGTGTGCGATGAGGGGGCGCAGACCGCAGCAGTCCTCGCGATGCTCCGCGTAGTGCTGACGTGAGGTGTGCCGTACGTGGGGGCACCATCCATGGCACACGTCGAATTCGGCGCAGGACCGCATCCGCTCCCGGTCTTGGGCGCGCTCCTCGGCCCGCTCGTGAAGCCGGGTGTTTTGCCGGATGGCGGAGAAGTCGTCGGTGTTGATGTTCCCCCAGCGATAGCGGGGGTCTTCTCCGAAGTAGTCACAGTGATGGACGTCGCCGTTTGGTTCGATGCGGTAGACGACGCCGAAACACCGACCCGCCAGAGTGCACGGCGAAGGCGTTCTGCCGTGCAAGGACTCCACCAGCGCGGCCAGTTCCCGGATGTGGATATCCGGGCCCGTGTGCATGCGCCAGCGGTCGTACAGGCCGATGAGGAACTGGGCGGACTGCCCGGGATCGACGTAGTGCCGTCCGTCGCCGTGCCCGATCTCGCCGGCCAGGGCGTCCGGCATCACGAAATTGAGACCGGTGGCGCTGATGTCTTGCTCAACGAGGAAGTCGAAGAGAACCGCGGGGCCGAGGTCCAGGGCCGCCCTGTCCACGACGACCCCGACGCCTGGTTCGATCCCGTGGTCCCGCAGCAGCCGCAGCCCTGCGAGGGTCCGGGCCCATGTGGGGCGACCCGCCCGGTCGACACGGTAGCGGTCGTGGACGGCAGCCGGCCCGTCGATGCTGATGCCGACGTCAATGTGGTTGTCCGCGAAGAACCGCGCCCACTCCGACGTGATCCGCGTGGCGTTGGTCTGAATGGCGTTCCTGACCAACTGGCCCGGCTGCCGAAAGCGGTCCTGGAGGTGCAGTGCCTTCTTGAAGAAGGCGAGGGGAAGGACCGTGGGCTCGCCACCGTGCCAGTCGAACCCGGCCGAACGATGGTCGGGGTGGCCGAGTGTCCTGGCGACGAGCCGTGCAAGAGTGCCGAAGGACATGGTGTTGCCCTCACCCACGCGCCAGTCGTAGCAGTAGGTGCAGCGCAGATTGCACAAGCGTGTGGCTTTGACGATGAGTTCCACACTGGTCATTCCGGCCGCCGGAACTCCGTTTCGAGTTCACGGACGAGCGCTTCCTCCGAAGCGTCCAGCACGTCCGCCTGGTCCATACGCATGCGCTCGTGCAGGCCGGTGTGCCGCCAGGCGAGGTCTACGAGGATCGCGCGCTCCCTGTCGGAGAGTTCCGCGTTGCCCCAGTCGACCAGCTTGGCCGCGAGGCTGGCCGCGGTCTGCCGGTCGGGCTGTACCGTCGAAGTCGATTCCATGCTGTCCCTCACCTCTGTCGCTGGATGAACCTCACCCATGACGGGCCTGGATCCTTGATGTACACGCGCTTTTCCGGCCCCTCCTGCTCGTACCGGAATCGGTACAGGAGGCTCTCCAGGGGCACCTCGATGCTGAATTTGTTGAACTTGAAGCCTCGGTCCTCAAGGCTCGACCTGTCTTGCTGGATGTCCTCGGGGGGAGTCAGCATCGCCTGCAGCAAGGCCTTCTCCTTGTCATCGAGGCCTGCGCTCCACTGCTCCAGCTTGCGGACAAATGCCGCGACCTCGTCTTGCGAGATGCTCTCGTGCTCCTCAGCCATGACGGCCTCCCTCACATGGGGTGGTGCGCCATCCCGTAGGCCTGCCTCGACGTCGGCAAGCAGGGACTCGACCCGGGCGGGTGCAATTGATCACACGTCTCGAGCATCTCCTACAGATGTGACGGACGCCTTGTTCGGCACGCCGGAGAAGGTGCGCCATGCGGGTGGAAGGCGGAGGTGGGCCGCTTTGGGATCAGCACCTTGACGACGGACACAGGCAGGGATTCGACTTCGATCAGCGGACAAGAGTCGGCGCGGCCGGCGGACTTTGCTCAATCCGATGCCCGCAACCGCGCCTCGGCGCTCACGGCCGACTCCTGTGCACGCGACGAGCCGGACCACTTGGCCAAGGCAGCGAGGCGCTGGACGCTCTCCTCCCATGCCGGACGGTGGGCGGTGTCGCGAGCTGTGAGATGCCGGTAGGCCTCGGCCGCCAGGTAGCAGGCCTGCGCCGCGGAGCCGGGTTCGGGCTCGTGTGTGCCTGCGGTATCGGCCAGCTGCTCCGCAATTTCGCGCATCCTTGCGGCGAGTAACTCCACCCGGGTAGCTGGCACTCCCTCGAGCTCCAACATGATGGACGCCCAGCGTAGGCCGTCTGCGAGGCCACCGCGTACGCTCAGGTACAGCTCGCACAGCCGGAACACGGCATCCGGGTGCCCAGCCTCGGCGGCGCGGGTCCACCACGCGAGAGCGGTTTGGTGGTCGCCCCGGTCCCAGTGGAGCTGTCCGAGGTAGTACGCGGCGTAGGTCTCGCCCGATTCTGCCGTCCGGCCGGTCCGGTGGGAGGTCCCCATGCCCGGCCCGGACGGCAATGCTGTGACCCCCTGTTTGGGCGTACCGAGGCGCTCGGCGACCCGCTCCCACAGCCGTTCCCCTTCCCCGGTCCGACCTTCGCGCACGAGGAGCAGCCCGAGGTAGAAGGCGCCTTCCGCGTTGCCCGCGTCGGCCGCCGTACGCCACCAACGCTTCGCCCCGGTCTGGTCGCCGGCTTCGTGGCAGCGAAAGCCGACTTTCACGGCCGCCGAGATGTCGCCCGCTTCGGCGGCTCGTGTGAACAACTCGTCGGCCTCACGTAGCCTGCCCTGCCGCTGGTAGAGGACCGCCAGGTTCTGATCCGCGTTCGGAACGTTGCGCAGCCCGGCTAGGCGCCACAGTTCTTCGGCCTGTGCCTCGTCCCCCCGACTTTCCAGTACTACGCCGAGGCCAACGGCCGCCACCCAGTCGCCCGCGTCCATCGCCTGGCGGTACCAGCGTTCGGCCGTGTCGAGATCGCCGCGCAACACGGCGAGCGCGCCGAGATTGTTATAGGCGGCCGGGACGCGCCGGGCGGCGGCCTTCTCGTACCAGCGCACCGCACCGTGCGGGTCTCCCCGGTCCTGTGTGAGCTTTCCCAGCAGGTAGGCGGCCTGCCCGCTGCCGTTCTCCGCCGCCGCCAGGAAAACCTGGGCAGCGCCAGGGAGGTCTCCGCCCCCGGCCAGGTCAAGGGCGCGCTGGATGGCCTCGGCGGCGCCGGGGGGCTCTGGGTCGGGGTCGGGCCGGGACGGCATCTGGAGCCAGCCCTCGCCGTCCTGCGAGGAATGGGCCGACAGGTAGAAGGTCTGTTCCGCCTCGGACTCGGTGCCTGGCCGTCCGCCCGGGTACCTGGGGTCGTAGTGGTCGGGGTACACATCGTGCACCGGCTGGGGCACCGGTGCGGCGTGAGCGGTGAAGCGCGTGAGGCGCGCGTTGGCGGTGACTGTGAGGTCCCACCAGGGCTGCCAGATGCGCCCTGCACACACGATCTCTGCCGTCAGCCGCCACCGCACCCATCGCCCGTCGTCCGTCACTGGTGCGCAGGTCAGGTTGGCGGTCTCACCCGGCGCAGCGGTCAGCGGCAGAACGGGGTCCGCGTCGAGTTCCGCCAGGGCGGGGGCGGGTGAAGGGTCCAGAAGGATTGCGACATCGGGGCTGCGGAGGCGCCGGTACGCCCGGGCCGCACGCTGGGCCGACTCCAGAAGGTCGGCGCTCAGAGCCAGGTCGGGCACCCGCGGCCAGGCGATCAAGGCGCCATCCACGCGCAGCGGCAGACGGTCCGTCACCTCGGCACGGAGCGAACGCAGGACGACCTCATCCTGTCCCGTCGTGGTCAAAGAGAGAAGGAGGTTGTGCCCGGTCAGCGGAACGTAGACCCCCTCCGGGGTGCCCAGCAGCCCGGGCGAGGCGAGGTGCGCGAGCTGACTGTGGACGGCGACCTGAACGGTGAACGGCTGATTGCCCGGAAGTCCTTGCGCGGGTATGGGTCGGATGGGCCGCGTCATGTGGTAGACGGATAGCCCCGGCACGTCGGGTGCACCGTCCGCCCGGCCTTCCACGGGTCGTTCCGAATCGGAAGAAACTGATTCGGCTGCGGTCGCCATTGTCGAGGATTCCTGCATCCGCTCGGCAGGGCGGGGCCGCTGTCCGTGCCGCGCGGACGCCACGAACGCGGAGAGAGCCGACACGACTGCCACCGCGACGTAAGGCGGCCACGTGTGCACGCCCATGGGGGCGAGAACAGCGGCGCCGGCGGCTGCGGGAAGTGCTGCGCCCAGAGCGGCCGCACCGGCACGGCGCTGCCCCGTGGCCATCAGACGACGCCCGGCTGACGCGCGGCGGTGCGGAACGCATGGCCCTGAAGGTCGATCCGGGTGCTGCCTTGGCGGCCCGCGGACGTCCAGTCCAGCCACAGCACCCACCTCACGAGGCCGCGCTCTGTGCTGACGAGGAGGTCGAGAACCTCCGACTCGTCTGCGGCGATCCGGTAGGGAAAGTCACTTCCTCCCAGGGCACGCACCTCAGGCGGATCGGAGTCGAGGAGGACCTCGAACCGCCGCACCGGCACCTCTCCCGCGTGCCGTGTGAGATCTCCGGGCAACTGCTCACTGGATAAGACTTCCGCCCGCACCCCGGTCAGCATCACGGCCGATGGACCCATCGAGGTGATCACGATCCGAACGGTATGCCCCGCGGCCGGGATCTCTGCTACGCGGTCGCCGAGGTCGAGAGTCACGTAGTCGTGGTTGCGGATTTCCGTGGCGACGGCGAACGGGTCGCTCCCCGTCAGCTCACGCCCGGCCCGGCGCCGGGCGAGGACCTCCTGGAGATGCTGGGGTGCCTGTTGGCCGAGGTAGGCGGCCGCGGCCGCCGCCCCGACACCGGCCGCCCAGGCCAGCGTCTGCCCCGGATCCCACAGCAACGCGATGCTCGCGCCTGCTACGACTCCCCCGCCGGCCCCGCTCCACACAAGGATGCGACGCCGCCTGTCGGCTCCCGGCATGTGCCCCCCGTTCCACCCGACCCGCCCGACCCGGCTCGCTCGACTCCGTGCCGGACTCCGATTCAATGGAGCAACCGTATGGCCAACCGGCGGTCCAAGGAACGCCTGTTGCCGCGGTCACCACGACCACCCGGCCATGGTGGAGACGGCCCCGGGGCCGTCTCCCCCCACCCTCGACCTGACGGTCCGCGAAGGAGACGTCCATGTCAGCGCCGGTGCAGGCGATGTACTCGGCCCCAGCAGGCACACGGCGATGGAGATCATCACGCGGTCGGCGCGTTCCACGACGGTCTCCTCGATGGAGTCGTCCCGCCGGCCGTCGGCGCTGCTGGACGCGGGTGCGCAGGTATGGCCGTTGGTGCTGAGACTGACCTTGAACAGCATTGGTCCCCGGTAGGCGTTACCTTGCCGGGGACCGCTGCATCGGGCTCGTTCAGAAGCACGCTCCTGTCATCACCCCAGCAATGACGCAAGGGCGGCGGCCACAGCAGGGACCGAGGCAAGGATCTCCGTCATCGCGCCGCCGGCCTGCAGTGCCTGCCGCAGCCGGGCCAGTTGTCCGGGCGCGGCTGCACCTGCCGCCTGGATCTCGTCGGCCGTCTTGGCCAGTTCGAGATCAAGTGCGGCACTAGCCTCGGTAGGGGTGAGTCTTGCCAAGTCCGCCCGGAGCTGCAGTACCGCCGCCAGCAGCTCTCCATAGTGAGAGTCCGGGGCCTGCGTGTGATGGCTGTACACAACACTGTTGTCACCGATGCTGAACGCGCTGGCCGAGACACTGCCGATCAGAACCCCGAACGTCTCTGCAGCGTCCTCTCCCGTCTCGCGCCGGACGTTGGAATGACTCGAACCTCCTCGGGCCGAGCCGCTCACGGGGGCATCAGCGCGTCCTGCGACCCGGCGGCGCAACTGCTCCAAGAATGAATCGGCGTCGAAGACCCCGTCCAGATGGTTGCCGATCTCTTCCTCGGTCCGCGCGACCAGGTCCTGCAGAGCAAGTTCGGACTGCTCGTCGCCGATCGCGTCCTGTCCGTCAGGCTCGTTCATCTGCAGTCTCCCTTCCGCTCCCGACGGGCAGCTCCTTGCGTACAAGATGGATCAGGTTGCGCACGTTCGCTTCCGTGGAGTCCATGATCAAAGCCGTCTCCCCCACCGTGTAGCCAGCGATGTACCGCAGCGCGAACGCTTGACGACGTCGCACCGGCATGGCACTGATGATCTTGAGGAGGGTTCGGTACTCCTCCCTGGAGAACACCCAGCTGTCCAAGGTCGGGATCCTGTCGGGCTGATCGTGACCGTCGAGCGACAGAAGGCGGGCACCGTCTGCTCTGGCCTGTACCACGTGACGCACCGCGACCTTTCGAAGCCAGGCTGCCCAATTGCGGATGGGCGTGGCCGCGGGATCCTTAAGCCGTTCGCCCGCTCTCAGAAAGGCCTGCTGCAGGCCGTCCAGGCCGGCCTGCACGTCGCCTCCTGCCGCAAACGTCGCCGCGGTGAGCACGCTGCGATGGTGCGACCGATAGAGCTCTTCCCATTTCGGTGGCGGCTCACCTTCCACACTGATCACCGCCTGCTCCTTCGCCGTTGGCTTCCCGCAGCCGTGGACGATCCCTGTCGATGGTGAGTTCCCACTCCGTTGAGGCCCTCCCCTGCCGATCCGTCGAGCGGTACTTCACAGCGCCCCCACGCGTCATCAGCTTCAGCGCCTCAACCAGCGGCACGGTGCGCGCCAGCTCCCGGATTCTGTACATCAGCCCCCCGACCACCGCAGCAGCCAGCCCCATGGCCGCGAAAGCAAGGTACGCCCACAAGGTCTCCGTCTGCCCCATCAGCCAGCCCTCCCAGACTTGCCGTTCAGCCGTTCAACAGCCTTCACCATGTAGAGCGCAAGACGCGGGAAAACGTCCAAGCCTGCGGAACATGGACGAACGAGCAGGGCCGAGGGCTGGCCCCGGAGGACCTGCTTTCGTGGCGGGCAGCGACCACCCGGGGTGGCGGGGGAAACGTGACGTGCAGGGTGGGCAAGATCGGCTGCGGCCCCGCTTCAGCACGGCAGGCACGGCAACCGGGCCGGACAGGCCGATCGCCGTGATCAGCACCAGCACTTGCCGGGAGGCGAACACGGCGAGCGCCGCGCCCGCCCCGGTGGAGCTCCCCCGGACCGGTCCGAGCAGGGAGTAGCCGCCAGGGCTCTGCGGCGACCGACGGCTGCCGCCACGTGCCCGGCGAGGACGGGAGCGATAGCCGCTCACCGCTCCCGCAGGGAGCCGTCGGCGACCGAGAGGCTCCCAGGCCCGCTCGATCGCGCCGTTCGGCCGATGAGCGTTCCTGGGGCCCGGTCGGACGGGTGGATCAGCGCAGTCCGGCGAAGAGATCGTTCTCGGGTACGGCCGCGCCGGTGGTGTCCTTGACTCGTACGAAAGTCTCCATGCCCATCAACTCGCCGAACCTCTCCTTGCCCATCTTGAGGAAGAAGATGTTCTCGCCCTGGCTGGCGTGCGCGGCCAGCGCATCGAACTTCTGACCGCTGAATGGGGTGGTGTCCACCCACGTGGTGATCTCATCGTCGGGGAGGCCGATCTCGGCCATCGCGGCGGCCTCGGCGGGGTCCGGCTCCGGCATGTCCTCATGGAACTCGCGCATGATCTCCCCGAACCGCTGCATCCCCGAGCGGGGCATCGTCGTCCAGTACACCTTCGGTGTCAGCGCGGTCATCTCCAGCGCCGCCATCGTGATGCGGTGGGCCTGGATGTGGTCAGGGTGGCCGTAGAAGCCGTTCTCGTCGTAGGTGACGACCACATCGGGTCGGTAGTGCAGCATGAGTTCCGCGAGTCGGGCGGCGCCTTCCTCCACGGGGGTCTGCCAGAACGATCCGGGGGCGTCGTTGCTCGGCCAGCCCATCATCCCGGAGTCGGCATAGTCCAGCGTCTCCAGATTGCTGACCTTCAGGACGTCACAGCTCGCTTCGAGTTCTTGACGGCGCATCAAGGCGACAGTCGCCGGATCGTGCCCGGGATCGCCCGGCTTGACACCCCCCGGTCCGTCACCGCAACGGCCGTCGGTACACGTCACGAGAACCGTGCGGATGCCTTCCGCCGCGTACCGCGCGAGGACCCCTCCGGTTCCGGTGGCCTCGTCGTCGGGGTGGGCGTGCACTGCCATGAGCGTCAAAGGCCGGTCGTTCACGGAACAATCCTCCTGCAGAAGTACTTCTTGGTCCGAATGCGCGGCGGGCTTACCGCGATCCTGGGGCCCGGGTTCTGGTGGGGCGGACGACCCTGTGGTCTCCGTGTTCCCCGCCCGTGCGCCCCCGGTCCCTCGGTCGGTGCAACCGCGCCGACCGGA
This sequence comes from Streptomyces sp. NPDC054932, assembly GCF_053610205.1. Classification (NCBI taxonomy): domain Bacteria; kingdom Bacillati; phylum Actinomycetota; class Actinomycetes; order Kitasatosporales; family Streptomycetaceae; genus Streptomyces; species Streptomyces sp. NPDC054932. The sequence continues at coordinate 103,612 of NZ_JBSGXU010000005.1, forward strand.
CCGGCTGTTCCCGGCGCGGCCGCTCGGCCTTCCGAACAGCCTCCGTCCAGGCCCGCCCGGCCCGCCCGACCAGCCCCGGACTGCCCGGCCCGCCCCGGACTGCCGGATCGCTCCGCCGCCCGGGCCCACCGCCACGCACCCGCTTGTCCCACACGGGAGGTGTGAGATCCGCCCCGGCCGGTTATCCGAGGGGAGGTCCATCGCCATTCCTGAACAAAGGGGCAACAGTGGTGCATGCAATGCAGGAGACCTGCTGCAGTGTCGGGCTGCATGTGAACGGCCGGCGGTACGAGCTCAACGTGGACCACCGGGTCACCCTCCTGGACCTGCTGCGGGAGCACCTCGGCCTGACCGGTGCCAAGAAGGGCTGTGACCACGGCCAGTGCGGCGCCTGCACCGTCCTGGTCGGCGGCCGGCGCGCCAACAGCTGCTTGCTGCTCGCCGTCGCCCACGACGGCACACAGGTGACGACCGTGGAGGGACTGGGCGGCGACGGAACGGGCGAGCTGCACCCGTTGCAGGAGGCCTTCATGGAACGGGACGCCTTCCAGTGCGGCTACTGCACCCCCGGCCAGCTCTGCTCCGCCGCCGGCCTGCTCGCCGAGGCGGCCGCCGACCCCGGGGCCGCGGACCTCAGCCGCTCCGGGATCGCCGAAGCGATGAGCGGCAACCTGTGCCGCTGCGGCGCGTACCCCCGCATCGTGGACGCCGTACAGGACGTGGCCGCGGCCTCGCAGGCCGGCGCCCCGGCCCAGCCTCCCGGTGACGGGCGGGTGGTCGCGTGAAGCCGTTCGCGTACGTGCGCGCCACCGGCCTGTCCGAGGCCATCGCCGCCCACGGCGCGCGGCCCGGCTCCCGCTACCTCGGCGGCGGCACCAACCTCGTGGACCTCATGAAGCTCGGGGTCGAAGCCCCCGACACCCTCGTCGACCTCGCCGGCCTGCCACTCGGCTCCGTCGAAGAGACCCCGGACGGCGGCCTGCGGATCGGCTCCGGGGTGCGGGGCAGCGACCTCGCGCTCCACCCCCTCGTCCGCACCCGCTACCCCGCCCTGTCCCAGGCGCTCCTGGCCGGCGCCTCGGCCCAGCTGCGCAATGTCGCCACCACCGGCGGCAACCTGCTCCAGCGCACCCGCTGCCCCTACTTCCAGGACGTGGCCAAGCCCTGCAACAAGCGGGAGCCCGGCACCGGCTGCGGTGCCCGCGACGGAGTCCACCGGGACCACGCCGTCCTCGGCCACTCCCCGCAGTGCATCGCCACCCACCCGTCCGACATGGCCGTGGCACTCGTCGCGCTCGACGCGGCCGTCGAACTCCAGGGCCCCCACGGCGCCCGTACGGTGCCCACGACCGCTTTCCACCGGCTGCCCGGCGACCAGCCCGAACGGGACACCGTCATCGAGCCCGGCGAGATCGTCACGGCGGTCACGCTCCCGGCGGACCGCGCCGGCCTCCCGTCGCGCTACCGCAAGGCCCGGGACCGCGCCTCGTACGCCTTCGCGCTCGTCTCCGTCGCCGCCGTGCTCGACATCTCCGGGGGACGCATCCGCCATGTCGCGCTCGCATTCGGCGGGCTCGCCCACCGCCCCTGGCGCGCCACCGCCACCGAGGAACGGCTGCAGGGCGCCGCCCCCACCGAGAGCGCCGTACGGGAGGCCGTCGAGGCCGAGCTCGACTCGGCGGAGCCGCTGCGCGACAACGCCTTCAAGGTCCCCCTGGCCCGCAACCTCGCCTGCGACGTGCTCAACTCCCTCGCGGGAAGTCACCTCTCCCACAGCTCCCGCAGCTCCCGCACCTGAATCGTCCCTCAGCCCCGCCCCCGATCGCGAGGACCCCGCCATGGACTCCAGCCCCGCCGACCCGGCGCCCTCCCTCGGCAGCCCCGCCACCCGGCTGGAGGGCCGGGAGAAGGTCACGGGAAGGGCCCGTTACGCGGCCGAGTACGCCCTGCCCGACCGCGCGTACGCCTGGCCGGTGCCCGCCACCGTGGCCCGCGGACGCGTCACCGCCGTCGACACCACCGGCGCGCTCGCGCTGCCCGGCGTCCTCTCCGTCCTCACGCCCTACGACGCGCCCCGGCTGGGCCCCTGCGACGACCCCACCCTCCGCGTGCTCCAGGACCCCGAAGTGCCCCACCGCGGCTGGTACGTGGCCCTGGCCGTGGCCGAGACACCGGAGGCCGCCCGGTCCGCGGCCGCGGCCGTCCGCGTCCGCTACGACGCCGAGCCCCACGACGCCGTGCTGCACGCCGGCCACCCGGCCGCCTACACCCCCGAACAGGTCAACGGCGGCTATCCGGCCCACCGCGAGAAGGGCGACGCGGCCGCCGCGTTCGCCGCCGCGCCGGTCCGGGTGGACTGCACGTACGCCGTACCGCCGCTGCACAACCACCCCATGGAGCCGCACGCCGCCACCGCCCACTGGGACGCCGACGACGGCACTCTCACCGTCTACGACTCCAGCCAGGGGTCCGGGCTCGTACGCTCCACCCTGGCCTCCCTCTTCGGGCTGCCCGCGGACCGCGTCACGGTGGTCTCCGAACACGTCGGCGGCGCCTTCGGCTGCAAGGGCACCCCCCGCCCGCACGTCGTCCTCGCCGTCATGGCCGCACGGCACACCGGCCGTCCCGTCACCCTCGCCCTGCCCCGGCGCCACCTCGCGGCCGTCGTCGGCCACCGCGCGCCCACCCTGCACCGCGTGCGCCTGGGCGCCCGTACGGACGGCACGCTCACCGCCCTCGCCCACGAGGTCACCACCCACACCTCCCGCGTCCGGGAGTTCGTCGAACAGGCGGCCGTCCCCGCCCGCGTCATGTACGCCGCTCCCGCCCTCCTCACCACCCACCGCGTCGTACCCCTCGACGTGCCCACGCCCTCCTGGATGCGGGCGCCCGGCGAGTCCCCCGGCATGTACGCCCTGGAGTCGGCCATGGACGAGCTGGCCTGCGCCCTCGGTATCGACCCGGTCGAGCTGCGCATCCGCAACGAGCCCGACGCAGAGCCCGACAGCGGCCACCCGTTCAGCAGCCGCCATCTGGTGGAATGCCTGCGCGAGGGGGCCGCCCGGTTCGACTGGGCAGCGCACCGCACGCCGCGCCAGGACGGCCCGCTGCTGATCGGCACCGGGGTCGCCGCCGCCACCTACCCGGTGTACGTCGCTCCCTCCTCGGCGCGGGCTCACGCCCTCCCCGACGGCACGTACCTCGTGCAGACCAACGCCACCGACCTCGGCACCGGCGCCCGCACCGTCCTGGCACAGATCGCCGCCGACGCGCTGCGGGTCACCCTGGACCGGGTGACGGTGGAGATCGGGCACTCCGCGCTGCCGCAGGGCTCGGTGGCCGGCGGCTCGGCGGGTACGGCCTCCTGGGGCTGGGCGGTCCACGACGCCTGCACGAGCCTGGTCGCCCTGCTCGCCCGCCGCCCCGGCCCGATCCCGGAGGCCGGAGTGTCCGTACCCGCCGATACGACGGCCTCCGCCAAGCAGAAGTCCCCGTACGCCAGGCACGCGTTCGGCGCCCACTTCGCGGAGGTGCAGACCGACACCGTCACGGGCGAGGTCCGGGTCCGCAGGCTCCTCGGCGTCTTCGCCGCGGGCCGCATCCTCAACCCGCTCACCGCCCGCTCCCAGTTCGTCGGCGGCATGGTCATGGGTCTGGGCATGGCCCTCACCGAACACAGCACCATGGACCCGGCTTTCGGGGACTTCACCGAGAACGACCTCGCCTCCTACCACGTCCCCGCCCACGCCGACGTGCCCGACATCGAGGTGCACTGGCTGGACGAGCACGACAAGCACCTCAACCCGACGGGCGGCAAGGGAATCGGCGAGATCGGCATCGTCGGCACGGCGGCGGCCATCGGCAACGCCTTCCACCACGCGACCGGCTGCCGGATCCGCGAACTCCCCCTCACCCCGGACCGCGTCCTGACGGCCCTCGGCTGAGGAAGACCGGGCGCCCGCCGGGCCTTTCGACGTTCTCCAGGCCGACGGCATCGACCGCGTACGCCGTGGACACGGCCAACGGCGTCCGGTGGAGTGCGCGCCTTTCGGACGTGGGACGACCGCCCGGGCCTCTTCCACTTCGGCGATGTCGGTGACGCTGAGGTCGGCGCTACAACCTCGGCGGTCGGCGGTGGCGAAGCCGGAGGATCAGGACGCGATCACACCGAGCCCGAGCATCCTTTCGGACCAGGGTCATGAGGAGGTGGTCGAACTCGCTGGCGTCAGCGACAAGACACGCTCTCCACGTAGGCGCGTAGGGTGGCGCGCGTGTCAGGTAGGCCGCAGCCGTTGAGCTCCTCCTGCAGCAGCCGGTTGAAACGACTCGGCCCCACGACCTCCAGCAGGCTCTCCAGGAGCCGTTGCTGCCCCTCGGGAAGCGCAGCGAAGGCTGGGCAGCCGTCGGAGTAGGGGTCCGCGAATGCGACGCGCACTGCTGGTGGAAGCATCGTCGTCCTGAGCCTGTCCGAGACGAGAGGGAGGCAGGCGGCGACTGCCTTCAGGACTCGGTCGAGGTCGAAGGCGGCCAAGGAGAGCAGAGACAGGGTGCTGTATCCGACGAGGTCTCCACCGTTGAATTCGATGTCGGCGAGGGCGGAAGTCTCCGTTGCCGCCGCCAGGGTGCGCACGACTCGTGCAGCGATGTCTTCGTCCATTGCGGCAGCCGCACCCGTAGCCAGGCGGGCGAGGGCCGTGGCGGCGGCCCAGCGAATCGCGGGTTCCTTGGATGTCAGGTGGTCAGTGACGAGGGGAACGGCGAGGGCGTCGCCGATCAGTCCGACGGCCACGAGGATGGTCGCCGTAACCGTGGGTTCACTCTCCGCCGACAGTCGGTCCAGGAGCCGCGGCAGGGACGATGCGGCTTCCTCGGGATAGCACGCCGCGAGATACGCCGCCCGGCTGCGGGTGGTGGGGTCGGAGGCCGTGAGGAGGGTGAGAATACGAGGCAGTTCGGCGCGTACGGCGTCATAGCATTGGAGAGCGATATCGCGCGGATCTGTGTACTGTTCCGCTGCTGCCCTCATCTCTGTGAGTTGCAGTCGTGTTGCGGGATCTGTGGCAGCAGCAATTTGCTCGTCGTACCAGGCCAGATTTTCCGGACTGTTCAGTTCGGCTACGAGGGACCGCCAGGCGGGCGTGTTGATCGTGCCGGGCAGTTCGGACTCGTCGTGCCAGCCGACGGCGAGCCGAATCAGCAGGAGCAGCACGCCGGCCCGCGTTTCGGCGGGCACGATGAAAACGGACCGTGCAAGGAACGGTACAGCGGCGAGGGAGGCGGCCGAGCGGGTTCCCTGGTGGAAGAGGCCGTCGAAAAGCAACTCCAGGGCCTCACTCCTGCGTGCCGAGTCATGCGCGTTCAGCGCTCTCAGCCAACCCGGTACCTCGTCGGCCGTCGCGTACGCGTGGCGAAGGGTGGACCAGGGAACGTCATCGAGCCCGTCTAGGGCGTACACATCTTTGGTCATGGCTGTTGAATCCTACGCTGATCGATCCATGTGGAG